>JALSSK010000299.1 GCA_026984335.1 Rhodothermales bacterium | reverse complement strand
CCCCGCGCTCAAGCGCCTCGTCGACCTCGTCGGCGCGGGCGCGCTCCTGCTTGCGCTCGGCCCTTTCCTCCTCGTCGTCGCCGCGTCGATCCTCGTCGAGAGCGGGCGGCCCGTCTTCTTCCGGCAGACACGCACGGGGCGCGGCGGGCGGGCCTTCGAGGTGGTCAAATTTCGCACCCTGCATACGGGCGCGCACGACGGCCGCGATCCCGCCTCGAGGACGACGCGGGTGGGGCGCATCCTCCGCCGGTGGGGCCTCGACGAGGCGCCGCAGCTCTGGAACGTGCTCCGGGGCGAGATGAGCCTCGTGGGCCCGCGCCCCACGCTTCCCGAGCAGACCGCCCGGTACGGCCCGTTCGAGCGCCGCCGCCTCGAAGTGCTGCCCGGCCTGACCGGCTGGGCGCAGATCCACGGGCGAAACGCCCTCTCGTGGCCCGAGCGCTTCCGATACGACGTGTGGTACGTGGACCACCGCAGCCTCGGCCTCGACCTCCGCATCCTCGCGCGCACGCCGCTCATGCTGCTCTCCGGAAAGGGCGTCTACGGCCCGGACGGCACGAACGAGGATTTTCAACCCGAACGACCTCCGGACAACCTTGCCCAACGATCATGAGACCCCTCGTCATTGTGGGCGCCGGCGGGTTCGGAAGAGAAACCGCCGCGCTCGTCGAAGACATCAACCGGGACGAACCCGCCTGGGAACTGCTGGGCTTCGTGGACGATGACGTCGCCTTGCACGGCGCCGAACCCCTGGGCTATCCCGTGCTCGGCGATCTGGACTGGCTCTGCCGCCGGCAAAACGTGCACTATGTCCTTGCCATCGGCGCTCCCCTCCTCCGGAGGCGCCTGGGCCGACGACTCGAAGCGACCCCGCTGCCTCCCGCCACGCTGGTCCACCCGGCCGCCGCCGTCCACCGCACGACCTCGCTCGGCCCCGGCGCGATCGTCTGCCGGGGCGTCACGCTGACCGTCGACATACGGGTGGACCGCCACGTCATCCTCAACCTCCACGCCACCGTGGGCCACGACGCCTCCCTGGGCGACTATACGACCGCCCATCCCGGGGTTCACCTCTCCGGACATGCCCGCACCGGGACGGCAGTCGAACTGGGCGCCGGCTGCGTGCTCCTGCCCGGCGTGACGGTCGGCGAAGGCGCGCGCGTCGGCGCGGGGGCCGTCGTCACCCGGGACCTCCCGGCGCATTGCACCGCCGTCGGCGTACCCGCGCGCCCGCTCCCCTCCTGACCCCGCCGCCGATGCGCATCGCCGTCTTCTACCAGTATTTTCACAACCCGGACTGCGCGCTCACCGGACGCCATTATTCCTTCTTCAAACAATGGGCGCAGCGGCACGAGATCACCCTCATCACGACGAACGTCTGGCACGAGAAGCGCCTCACGCACCTTTTCGACTGGGTCCCCGAGGGCGTGGACGTCCACATGCTCGACGCGCCGTATGACAATGCGATGGATGCGTCGCGCCGCCTCGCCGCCTTTGCGCAGTATGCGGCCAAAGCCGTGGCGAGGGGTCTCACGACGCCGAAGCCCGACGTCATCCTCGGCTCCTCTACGCCGCTGACGGCGGCCTGGGCCGCGGCGAAGACCGCCCGGTGGCGCGGCGTGCCCTGGGTCTTCGAGGTGCGCGACCTCTGGCCCGACTTCCCCATCGAGATGGGCGCGATCCGCCGTCCGTGGCTGAAAAACCGCCTGTACGCGCTCGAACGAAGGCTCTACGCCTCCGCCGCGCACCTCGTCCCGCTCTCGCCCGACATGGAGGCGCACCTCCTCCGGCACGGCGTCCCGCCCGAGAAGATCACCACCGTGGTCAACGGGACCGACTTCCCGCTCCTCGACGCCTGGACCGACGAGCGGGTGAAGGCGCTCCGCCGGGATCACGGGCTCGCCGGGAAAAAGGTGGTGCTCTACGGCGGCGCTTTCGGGCGGGCGAACGACGTGCCGACGCTCCTCGCGGCCGCGCGGCGGCTCGAACACCGCGAGGACGTCCGGTTCGTCTTCACCGGGCACGGCTATGCCGCCGGAGCCGTCGCCGAAGCCGCGCGGCGGCGCGACAACGTGCTCCACCTGCCGCCGCAGCCGCGCCACCGCATGCTCGGGTGGTTTCGCCTGGCCGACCTCTCGCTCGTCTCGTTCCTCGGCCTCCCCGTGCTCGCCGCCAACTCGCCCGCCAAGTTTTTCGACAGCCTCGGCGCGGGCACGCCGGTCGTCGTCACCAACCCCGGTTGGACGAAGCGTTTCGTGGAAACCCATCGGTGTGGATGGTATGCGCCGCCTTCGGACCCGGAAGCGCTGGCCCGCGTGATCGAAGAGGCCCTCGCCGATGCGGAGCGCCTGGCCCTTGCCGGACGGCGCGGGCACAAAATCGCACGCCGACAGTTTGACCGCGAGACGCTGGCCCGGCGCATGGAAGACCTTCTCACGGCGGCGGCCCGCTCCCGGGATCCTGCCGACACCGGATGATTTTTGTCGGGAGAAAAAGTATCCTGTACGGTTGCGCCGACCCATTCGAGCAATGCCTTCCGTAGTTCGCACGATTGTCTTCCGTTATCGAATGCGCGCCACGATGCGCGCCGGCCGCATGCTCCATTCTTGAGGAATCCTTTCGTTCGCATGTCCCCTTCCCTTTTTCCCCCTCGCAAATCGCTTCTTCGCACGGCGTTTTTCATGTCGGCCGACACGGCGATCCTTTATCTGGCTTTCGTCGCCGCGCTCAAGATCCGGCTGAGCACGTGGACCTTCCTTCTGTATGAGACGAGTTGGGGACCGGCGCTTCTGCTCACCATCGGGGTGTACCTGATCGCGCTCATCGCGAGCGGCATCTACCGGATGCGTCCGCGCACGATGCACCTCGACGCGTATCTCCGCGTGGCCGCGAGCCTGCTCATCGGGTGGGCGGCCTCGCTGACGCTGGTCTACCTCGTCGCGCCCTCGCAGATGCCCCCCCGCAGCGTGACGGCGGCGCACCTGATGTTCTCCATCATCGGCGTGCTCGGCTTCCGCGCCGTGCTGCGCTACGTGCATGAGCGCGAGCGCCCGGACGCCTCCGCGCTGCGTCCGCCGCCCGCCCTCTCCTTCGAGGACCTGCTCGAACGCCCGCCCATCGAGATCGACCGGGCGGCGCTGGGCGACTACCTGGCGGGCCGCACGGTGCTCGTCACCGGAGCGGGCGGCTCGGTCGGCTCCGAGCTGGCGCAACAACTCATCACGCTGCGCCCGTTCCGCCTCGTCCTCGTCGACGTGAGCGAATACAACCTTTTCCAGCTCGAAAACACGCTCCGGAAGCTCCCTTTCGAGGGCGACCTTCAGTTCCGCATCGCCGACGTGCGCGACGAGCCGATGATGCGCACACTCTTCTCCGCATTGCGCCCGGACGTCGTCTTCCACGCCGCCGCCTACAAGCACGTCCCGCTCATGGAGCGTCACCCCGTCGAGGCGTTCCGCAACAACACCATGACGACGGTGGCCCTGATGCGGCTGTGCGAGGCATACCAGACGGAGCAGTTCGTCTTCATCTCGACCGACAAGGCGGTGGCGCCGTCGAGTGTGCTCGGGGCGACGAAGCGCCTGGCGGAATGGTACGTGCGCACCGTGCACGCGCCGATGCACTGCAAGACGGTGCGCTTCGGCAACGTGCTCGGCAGCCAGGGCAGCGTCGCGCCCACCTTCGCCGAGCAGATCGCCTCGGGCGGGCCCATCACCATCACGCATCCGGAGATGGACCGCTTCTTCATGACGGCGGGCGAAGCCTGTTGCCTGATCCTGGAGACGCTCCTGCTCGACGACGCGCCGATCTATGCCCTTCAGATGGGCGAGCCGGTGCGCATCGTCGATCTGGCCCGGCGCATGATCGCCCGTCTCAACCCGTGGCCGGGACGCGACATCGAGATCGCCTATACGGGCATCCGGCCCGGCGAGAAACTCCACGAGCAGCTCATCGGCGAGACCGAGACGCCCGTCGAAACGTCGCACGAGCGCATCATCGGGCTGCGCAGCCCCGCTCCGTTCAGCCGCTCGGAACTCGACGCCTACTTCGCATACCTCCAACAATTGTGCGACCAGAACCGCACGGAAGAACTGCGGAAGGCCCTCTTTCAGGAGGCCCTTCACCCCGTCGATCAGGATCGGGTTTCCCCCTGAAGCGCCGCTTCCCGCGTTTGACTTCCCCCCGCCCCCGTCGATACCCTCACCAGCTTTTCACCTTGATCGAAGCCCCGGCGGTTCATAGGTTGGGCCGCTGCAGTCTTTGAAGGATCGAGACGCACTCGGTCCGCATCCCTCCCTCCATGATGTCAGCCGGTCGATTCGTCTTCCCGCTTCGCCTTTTCCCGGACGCGCGCGGCTTCGTCCTCGGCGCGGCGCTCGGCCTGATGCTCGCGGCGCTCGCCACACCTGCCCGTGCACAGAACGACCCGTTCGACGCCTCGTGGTATGCGCCGGACCAGCCGTACGTCAAGATCGCCGTCGTGGAGGACGGCGTCTACCGCGTGACGGGACAGGACCTCGCCGCCGCCGGCGCGCCGCTCACGGCCATCGACCCGCCCACGTTCCGCCTCTTCGAGAACGGCCGTGAGATCCCGCTCCACTATGCCGGAGACGCGGGCGTCATGGGCGCGAGCGACTACCTCGCCTTCGTGGGCCGGCGCAACCGGGGCGACGACGAGGCATGGGCGTACAATTACGACGCGAGCCTTCAGAGCAGCGATTTCCTCAGCCTGTACACCGACACCACGTATTACTGGCTGACGTGGAACGCCGTCCCCGGACGACGCTTCGGCGCGCCCGAGCCGCCCCCGAACCCCGCCCCCCTCGCCGCCGTCCGCGACACGCTCCACCTCGAAACCGACGACGGCCGGTACTATTTCTTCGGAGACACCTTCTTCACCGGCAACCCCCTCTATACGCGCGGCGAAGGGTTCTACTGGGATCGCTTCACCCACAACAACGCCAACAGCATCGCGAAAACCTATGACGTCGCGCTCGAGGCGCCCACGCGCGCGCCCGGCGACACGCTGACCATTCGCGTGCGGCTCAACGGCGAGACCAACTCCCGGCACAAGGTGGCGATGCGTCTCCGCATGCTCGTCGACGGCGTGGACACGTTCGTCCCGGTCGATACGGTCGAGTGGAGCGGGACGGCTTTCGCCACGCTCGAAGCCGCGCTGCCGCAGGCGCTCATCCCCGGCGACCTGAGGCCGAATGTGGAGCTGACCTCCTTTAACGACTTCAGCGGCTCGCCCGTCAACCGCGTCTTCCTCGACTGGATCGAGGTTGCGTACACGCGCACGCTCACCGCCGTCGAGGACCGCCTCACGTTTGCCGTGGCGGAGGGCGGCGCGTTTGCGTTCGACCTGACCGGCTTTTCCGACGGGGACGTGTGGGTCTACGCGCCGGCGCGCGAGGCCCTCTTCGCCCTTACCGCGAGCGGCGGCGCCGCCACGTTCGCCGACGCGCCGGAGGCGGGCACGACGTATCACGTCGTGGGCGAGGCGGGTTTCCGCACCCCCGCGCGCCTCATGCTCGACGCGCCGAGCGACTGGGCCAACCCCGCCAACGCCGCCGACTACGTCATCCTCACCACCGCCGCCCTTCGCGCCTCGGCGGAGGACCTCGCCGCCTATCGCGCCTCTCCCAACGGCGGCGGCCACTCCGTCGTCCTCGCAGACGTGCAGGATGTCTACGACCAGTTTGACTACGGCCGCCCGACCCCCATCGCCATCCGGCGGTTCGTCCGCGCCGCCGGGCAGTGGGCCACCCCCGCGCGCTTCCTCATGATCTGGGGCGACGCCCTCTATCCCGCCCCCGACCGGCCCCGCCACGAATGGGAGGTCCCCTCGTTCGGACACGCCGCCTCCGACGGCTGGTTCGCCATGCAAAACGGCGGGCCAAACGACTACACCGAGTCCCTCGCCATCGGACGTCTGCCCATCCGAAGCAACGACTCGGGACGGCTCTTCGTCGAAAAGATCACGCGCTATGAGAGCCGCCCCTTCGACACCTGGCAGAAACGCTCCATGTTCCTCGTCGGCGGCGCTTCCGCGCCCGAGAAAACCACGCTCCAGAGCTTCGCGCTCGACTGGAGCGACCTCGTCAGCGGCCCGCCCACGGCGCTCGACACGCTCCATTTCTTCAAGAACGCCAACGCCCCGCTCGATCCGACGTTCAAGGATTCGCTGCAGACGGCTTTCGAGCACGGCGCCTCGTGGCTGGCCTATTTCGGCCACTCGGCGGCGCAGACGTGGGAGATCGTCACCGAGCCGCCGCGCGACTTCGCCAACGCCGACCGCCTGCCCGTGGTGCTCTCGCTCGGCTGCTTCACCGGCGACTTCGCCACCGGCAACGGCGACCCGGACGACCCGCTCACCTTCAGCGAACAACTCGTCCTCGAAAGCCTCAACGGCAGCATCGCGCACTGGGGCGCTTCGGCCAGCGGCACCATCCTCGCCTCCGCCGAACTGAGCAACGAGATCCACGAGAAGGTCTTTGCCGACACGCTTCGCACGCTCGGCCTCTTCTTCCAGGAAGCCAAACGCGCCTACAGCCTCTCGAACCAGAACCCGCTCGCCGTCAAGCATACCCTGCAATACGGCCTCATCGGCGACCCCGCCACGCGCCTGTCGCTGCCCACCCGCCCCGACTTCAGCCTCTCCCCCGCGCAGATCACCGTCGCCCCCGCCGCCCCCATCCCCGCCGACTCCGCGCTCACCGTCACCGTGCGCGCGCGCAACCTCGGCCTCGTCCCGACCGACAGCGTGACGCTCTACCTCGACCACACCGCGCCCGACGGGCAGACGACCCGTTACGAGCAGCACCTCCCCGCCTTCGGCTTCGACTATGAGGCCGTCTTCACCCTCCCCATCGGCGACGAGAGCGCGGGCGAACACCGCCTGAGCGCCGTCCTCGACCCCCTCGACGCCATCGCCGAGGAGGATGAGTTGAACAACGCCGCCGAGCGCACACAGATCGTCTTCTCCACCGGTCTGACGCTCGCCGCGCCGCTCGAGCTCGGCCTCGTGGACACCACCACCCCCACGCTCCGCGCCAGCCTCGCCAACCCCGCCCCCGCGCCCGTCGTCTTCCAGATCGACACCGTCGCCACGTTCGACTCGCCCGCGCGCATCGAGCGCCGCACCGCGCCCGCGTTCCTCTCCGCCCAATGGCGGACCGACCCGCTCACCGACGGCGAGACGTATTTCTGGCGCGCCCGCATCGACGACGGCGGGACGCTCGAAAACTGGAAAGCAAGCGTCTTCACGGTCGACACGGCGCTCGGCATGCGGGGGTGGATGCAACGCGGACCGCTCTTCGCATCGAACGAACAGTCCTCTTTCCTCGAATATGCCGGGGGCGCGTGGCGGTTCAAGACGTTCACGACCGAGGTCAGCGCCTCCGGCTCGCGCGACGGGGCTCCCGAGATCCACAAGGGGCAGTTCGTGGTCAACGGCGAGATCTACGAGCGTCTGGGACTGGGCTTCGGGATGCTCATCCTCGACGGCGGCACCGGCGAGGTGAAGGCCCACGGCTCCGCACCGACCTATGCGAACAACTTCGAGGACCCCGCCGAAGGGTTCCTCGAACTCCAGTCGCTTGCCGCGCGCGTCGAGCCGGGCGACTATGTGCTCGTCCGCACCCGGAACAAGGGCAACTTCACCAATGAGATCGTCATCCCGGACAGCGTCAAGGCCATCTTCCGTGAGCTCGGCAGCACGGCCATCGACACGCTGACGTACAAGCACCTGTGGATCATGTTCACGCGCGCGGGCAGTCCCGAGACGACGCTCGAATGGGCCATCCCGCCCTCGGCCGACGAGCACGAGATCATCGAGACGTTCGAGATCCCGTTCCATTTCACGGAAGGACAGACGCTGACGCCGCCCATCGGTCCGGCCAAAAGCTGGGCCTCGCTCGGATGGTCGGCCACGCTGCCCAACGCCGACGCCTACGTCCGCGTCGAGGTGCTCTCGGGCGACGGCGCGGAGGTGCTCGTCGGGGACCTGACCGCGCCGGGCGAGGTGGACCTCTCCACGCTCGACGCCACGGCGCATCCGTTCCTCCGCCTCCGCGCCACGCTCGCCGACTCCTCGGCGCGCGCCACGCCGCAGCTGACGCAGTGGTACGTGGCCTACGAGGACGTGCCCGAACTCGCGCTCGACCCTTCGGCGCTCACGCTCTCGGCCGACACGCTCCTCGAAGGCGAGCCGCTCACCGTCACGGCGCTCGCCCGCAACCTCGGCCCGACCCCGGCGGAGACGGCGCTCCTCGAAGCCTTCGTCACCGACGGCGCGAACGAGACCATGCTCGTGCATACCGACACGCTTCGCAATCTGACCGAGGAGGCGACCGTCACCTTCACGCTCGAGACGCCCGGTCTCGCGGGAGAGAACCGGCTGCAACTCACGCTCCGGCAACCCGGCCTCCGCGAAGGAACCGTCTTCAACAACGTGCTCCTGCGCCCCTTCGTCGTCCGCCGCGACGCCACCCCCCCGACGTTCGAGGTGATGATCGACGGCGAGACGTTCCCGAACGATCCGAACCCGGTGGTCAACCTGCAGGACCCGGCGTTGCCGTTCGTCTCCGCGCAACCCGCCATCGAGATCCTCATCGAAGACGACAACCCCTTCCTCGCCCTCAAAGGCGACACCACCGTCGTCACCGTCACCCTCGACGAGGCGCGCATCCCCTTCGACGCGCTCGCGGGAGGGAAGCAAGCCGGCAACGAACTGCGCCTCCGCTTCACGCCCGACTTCACCGGCAGCGACTCGACGCATACGCTCGTCGTGCGCGTGGCGGACGCTTCGGGCAATGAGGCCGAGGGCAGCCCGTATCAGGTGCATTTCCGCACGGCCTCCCGCCTGCTCGTCGAGAAGGTGTATCCGTATCCGAACCCGATGAACCGCTTCACCGTGTTCGCTTTCCGCCTCATCGGCGCGGACGCCTCCCAGATCGAAGACTTCCGCCTCCGCATCTATACGATCACCGGCCGGCTCATCCGGGAGCTCAACCTCGTCCGAAACCCCGCGCTGACCGAGGCGGGCGGATTGCGCATCGGGTGGAACAAGGTGCGCTGGGACGGTCGCGACACCGACGGCGACCGCGTGGCGACGGGCGTCTATCTGTACAAGATCCTCGTGCGCGCCCGCGACGCCGACGCCGACTTCAATCAGGCAACCGACGTAGAAAAGCTCGTCGTCATCCGGTGAGCGGGCGGGGCGGACGCGAGAAACGCAGGTTCGCGTCCGCCGAAAGGCCCCGGCGGACGGTCCATGCGCCGGCGCACGCCGAACGGGGAGCCGCGAAGGGTCCTCTGCAAGGACCGTGCGAGCAGGCCCGCTCCCTCCCTCACGCCCGCCCCGAAGCCCTGCACGCGCGCATCATTCGGCGGTGGTCTTCATGCGTCCCCGGTCGGGGGGGCTCCGTAAAAATAGGCTCCGGGAAAATCCGGCGCGGCTTCCTTCCTCTTCCCGGTCCACGCTTCGATTTCGATGCGAAAAACGGAAGTGCGTCGGAGTTCGTCGTCGGTGGTCGGGCGATAGTCGCGGCCCGGATGGAGGTGCGGCGCGTACTTGTCGAGCAAAAGCTGGAGGGCGCGCCGGGCTTCATCCGGCTCTTCGACGATCGAGGCCTTGCCAAAGACGGTCACCCCGGCGTATTCGACGCTGAACTCGAGCGCCTCGTCGGCGGGCAGGAGCCGTCCCATCTCACTGACGCTGAAACAGACGGCGGCTGCCCGTTCGACGTTCGCCCGCGTGCGCCCGACCCGCGCCGTGTGCACGTACAGGCAATGCGCCGCTTCGTCGTACACGAAAAGGTTCGTGTTGAGGAACGGCTGCCCTTCGTGCACCGTCGCCAGCGCGCCGACGGGGGCGCGATGGAGGAACGCGCGGATCCACGCCTCGTCTTCGACCGCCCGGTCGCGACGGCGCATTTCGGTGGGCGGCAGAGCGGCGTAGTCTTTCGGCATGGACGGAGGGGGAATCATGTGAGCAAAAATCCCTGACGGGCGTTTTCGCCGGTCGTCTCCGCCCCATACGCGCGCGTGCTCCGTGCGTTTCGCGCCCGAAGCGCCCGCAAACAAAAGCCGTCCCTTCGTTCGGAGCGAGCGCGGCGCCGTCCGCCCTTTTCGGCCTGCCCCCCGCGCCGTTCGACGGTTAAGGAAGGACCTCCCTGTCCGATACCTTTCTTGCTCCTGCTCTCCAGCGCTCCGCTCCCCTTGAGCCCGCACATAGCCTGACATTCTTATGAGATCGCTCGATTACACCCGCAAGAAGAGTCAAAGTCGTCGTCGTCGGGAACGTGCGCGACGGACCATGAAGCGCCCGGAGCGCACACGTGAGAGCGAAGAGTTTTCGCCGCTCATGCTCGAAGATCGAGTGATCATCAAGCTGTTGTACGAGGAGTTGATCCGCATCGAGCACGTCGAGCGAGCGTGGAAACTACAGAAGGAGCGGAACGTGGCGGACCCGCATCATCAACTCTGGCGCGCTCTTCTCGACGACCCCGAGATCGACCGCGACACCGTCTTCGCGCAAGCCGCCGCCGTCTACGACTTCAAGCCGGTGCGTTTTTCAAAGGTCGAGATGCTCACTTTTCTTCGCACGCACGAAGACCTGTTCACCAAAGAGCAGTGGACCGAGATGATGGCCTTTCCGGTGGCGCCGGTGGGTTTCGACTACGCGACGAAGGGCGCGCACAGACCCATCATTTACGCCACGCACGACCCCACCAACAAGGCCGTCCATCGCTTTCTCCACACCCTCAACAGCAAGCGCTTCGAACTCCGGTTTGCCCCCGAAGCGGTGGTTGTGGCGCTGCTCGCCGACCGGGCGCGCCGCTCTTCCACGCTGATGCAGCCGGACCTCCCGTTCGACCTCGGTGTGAACGAGGACGCGGACCTCATCGATGAAGAGACGCTCGATGCCGAGATCAACCGGTCGGCGCTCATCCACCTCTTCGAAACCATTCTCGCGGAAGCCGTTCGTCAGGGCGCTTCGGACATCCACATCGTGCCCAATGCCCGGCGGCACATCGAGATCCTCTTCCGCCTCGACGGCTCGTTGCACCGCTGGCACACCGAAGAGCGCATCCACCCGGAATCGTTCCTCGCCGTGGTCAAGGACAACAGCTTCAACGTGGACCGCTTCGTGCGGGACAGGGCGCAGGACGGCTTCATCCAGCGCCAGATCGACGGGGCGCTCATCCGCTTCCGCGTCTCCGTGCTCCCCGTCGTCAACGCCCGCCTCGACATTCGCTCCGAGAGCATCGTCATCCGCATCCTCGACGACCGGAAGGTGGTGAAAGACCTCTCGCTGCTCGGGTTGCACGAGAAAGCGCTCGCCGGCGTCGAGTGGGCCATCCGGCAGCCGTACGGCATGGTGGTGTTGACGGGGCCCACCGGCTCGGGCAAGAGCACCACGCTCAACGCCGCGCTGACGCAGATCGCCACGCCGGACCGGAACGTGATCACGGTCGAGGATCCGGTCGAATACGTGATCCCCGAGGTGCGCCAGATCAAGCTGAGTCATCAGTTGCCCCTCGAAGAGGCGCTTCGGGCCATCCTCCGGCACGACCCCGACGTGGTGATGGTCGGCGAGATGCGCGACCGGGCCACGGCGGAGCTGGCCATCAAGCTGGCCAACACGGG
>JALSSK010000298.1 GCA_026984335.1 Rhodothermales bacterium | reverse complement strand
GGCATCGTAGAACGTAGCATCGGAGGCGTGGGAGAGGTCGACGAGGATGCCCAGGCGGTTCATGGCGCGGACCATCCGCCGCCCGAGGTCGTTGAGCCCGTCCCATCTTGACGGCGTCTGCGAGGCATCGGCCCATCCGTTCGTGTTCACGTGGGTGAGCGTGACGTACCGGATGCCGGCCTCGTAGAGTTCGCGGAGCACGTCCGTCGATCCGGCGAGCGCGTGCCCGCCTTCGAGGCCGAGGAGGATGGCCTTCCGCCCGCCGCGCGTGATGCGCCGCACGTCCGCCGCCGAATAGGCCATCGCCGCGCTGTCGGCATGGGCCGCCGCCTGCCGCTTGACCTCGGCGATGAGCGCGCGGGCGCGGTCCGTGGCGCGTTTCCCCTCGCCGAGCGACGCCGGCACGTAGATCGAGAAGAAAGGCGCGTCCAGCCCGCCCTCGAACAGGCGCGGCAGGTCCACGTGCCCCTCGAAGCTCCGGTGGCGTTTGCCGAAGTCATAGCCCCGGCGCATGAGCGAGGGCGTGTCCACGTGGCCGTCCATCACGAGGGCGTTGAAATGGATGCGCAGCGCCTCGGCCCACAGGCTGTCTTTGCGCAGAAGCGCGCGCCGGCGCCACGCCGGCATCCGCACCGCGCCGCCGTCCGTCATCTCCGCCACCGGAGCAGAAGGGACGCGGCCGTTCTGCGCCCGGGCAAACCCCGCCACAGAGAGCGCAAGCACGAAGGCAAGAAGGATCCGAAGAGGCATGCGGAGACGAGAAAGCCGGGAAGAAAGCCGAAGATACGGAAGCGCAGACTCACGCACACCCGGCCTCCGGGTTCCTCATCGTTCCCACGCGCGGCAGGCGTCCCGGACCCAACCGGAGGAAGCCATAACCCGGTAAAAAGAGCCGGCCCGACCCCGAGGTCGAACCGGCTCTTCTCGTCGCAAAAATGTGTGAAGGGCCTAATAGTCGGACGCGCGCGCCCGGATGACGCCATGGCCCAGGCGCTCGATGGTTGCGCCTTCGGTCCGCGCCGAGGCTTCGCCCGCGGAGGTCAGGACGATCTCGAGCGTGCCGTTGGGGCCGGAGACCTTGATCGTGACCGACTCGATTTCGGGCGAGCCTTCTTCGTCGAGCGTGAGGTCGGGAACGACGACGAAGGTGAACTCGGTGATGCCGGGGCCTCGCAAGACGTTCTCATACGCATTGCCGCCGAGGAACGCCGAGTCGTCGAGGATGACGCTCGTGTTGCCGACGGCTTTCACCTTGGTGCCTTCGGCCTTGACGCTGATGACGGTGCCTTCCGAGAGCGGGTTGCCGTTCTGATCGGCGACGGTGAGGGTATAGGTCTGGTCGAGCTTTGCCTCGGCCGGAGAGACCGTAATCACCGGCACGCCGGAGAAGATGACCGGCGTCTGCCCGACGACGTCCTGCTGGTTCTCGTCCGCCGTCACTGCCGTGATGAGCGCAATGCCGTCGGGGGGAACCGGGTTGGCGGAGATCAGAGCGACGCTCCCGCGCCCGGTGTCGTCGGTCTGCGCGGCGCCTTCGATGATGCCGTGCGTGGTGGAGAACGAGACCGAGGTGCCGGGCTTGACGGGATTGCTGTACTTGTCGCCGACGATCACGCTGATGGTGTTGGTCAGGCCGAAGGTGTTCAGGCCGGGGAAGTTGAACCGGGCGGGGCCGATGCTGAAGTGGTCCTGATCGGGCAATCCGCCGTGGATGGCCACCGCCACCGGGAGCGAGCGGATGGTGCGCCCGTCCACGTCCGCCTCGGCGACGATCTGCACGATGCCCGCCTTGGTGCCGCTCGAAAGGTTGACCGTCGCCAGGCCGTTGTTGTCCGTCGGGGCATTTTCCGGAAAAATGAACTCGCCTCCGCCCGGTTGAACGCCGAGCGAGAAATGCACGAGCGTCGTATTGTCGAGGATGACGGGCCTTCCGAGCGAGTCGGCCACCTGGAACGTGATTTTCGCCACCTCCTGCGAACCGCTCTCCTTGACGCCGATGCTCGAGGCGGATTGCTGGAGCAGAAGAATGTTCGAAGCAAGTCCCGAGATGGGCTCGTCTTCGAGGAGTTGCACGATGCGGAGCGTGGGCACGTCCACTTCTCGTCCGGCCAGCGCCAGCACGGTGACGGACTGCTCGGCGAAGCCCTCCTTCTCGGCAAAAACCTGCACGTCCATCGTGCTGTCGATTTCCACGTCGATGCGATACCGTCCCTCTTCGTCCGCCTCGACGAGCAGGTTCTGGGGCTTGACGGTCACGAAGGCGCCGGGGACCGGGTTGTTGGTCTGGTCGTTGAGCACTTGTCCGATGAGCGTCACGACGCCGCCGGTGGGAGCCGTTTCGTCGGGCTTGAAGGCATCGCAACCGACGCCGTAGAGGCTCAGCGCGATCAGAGGCAGCGTCAACAAGAACAGTCGTTTCATGATGGGATCAATCGGTCAATACAGAGAGTGGGACGGCAGGTATCGCAAGTATCGACGGAGCGGACACGTCCTTTAGCGGGCGTCGGCACGAAATCGGCGGCGCGCGAGGCGGAGGCGCAGGGAGGCGATGCCGGGTGCAGAAACCCCTGTCGGCCGCTCCCGTATGACGGGCGCATGTCGAGGGCGCGCGGCAGCCCCCGGCCCGATCCAAATCCCTGCGCTTATGAACCGTCTCTTCCTTCTTCTGGCTTTATCGAGCGTTCTCTTCGGATGTGAGCCGCGGGCCCGGTCGCAGCAGGCGGAGGCGCCCCCGCCGCAGCGGGTGACGGTCGCGCCGGAGGCGGAGGCGCCCGGCGACGCGCTCGAGCGCTCCCGGCGGACGGCCATCACGCGGGCCGTCGAGGTGGTCGCCCCGGCAGTCGTCAGCGTCAACGTGACGGCCGTAGAGCGGGTGCGCGTGGCCGACCCCTTCGCCGACCCCTTCTATGAGTTCTTTTTCGGACGCCGGCGCTCGCGCGTGATGCAGCGCCAGGTGCAGAGCCTCGGCTCCGGCTTCGTCATCTCCGCCGACGGCTACATCGTCACGAACGATCACGTGGCCGGCCACGCCACGCAGATCTCCGTCGCTTTCCCCGACGGAGACGTGCGGGAGGCCCGGCTCATCGGCTCGGACCCGGCCACCGACATCGCGCTGCTCAAGGTCGAGCCGGAGACCTCCCTGCCGTACCTCAGCTTCGCCGAGAGAGAGCGTCCGCTCGTGGGCGAATGGGTCATCGCCCTCGGCAATCCTTTCGGCCTCTTCGAAGCCGCCGACCCGACGGTCACCGTCGGCGTCGTCAGCGCCGTCGGGCGGGACCTCCAGCCGCAGGAAGGCCGCCTCTATCGGGACATGATCCAGACCGACGCAGCCATCAACCGGGGCAACTCGGGCGGACCGCTCGTCAATGCGCTCGGCGAGGTCATCGGCGTCAACACGGCCATCTACAGCCAGACGGGCGGATCCGTAGGAATCGGCTTCGCCGTGCCGGCGGGCAAGGTGCGGCGCGTGGTGGAAGAACTGAAAGAGAAAGGCTTCGTGGACCGGTCGTACTATACCGGCCTCGTGGGCGTGAACGTCAACCCGCGCATTGCCCGCGCGCTCTCGCTGCCGGTAGCGCACGGCGTGATCGTGGACGACGTCGATCCCGGCTCTCCTGCGGAAAAGGCAGGCTTCCAGCCGTACGACGTCATCGTCTCGGTCGAGGGCGAAGCGGTGGACAATCAGACGGACTTCGTGGCGCGCCTCTATGACTTTCGCCCCGGCGACCGCGTGCGCTTCGGGGTGATCCGCGAAGGCGAAGCGATCGAACTCCACATGCGGATCGGGCGGCAGGAAAGCTGACTCCGCTCCGCTCGTGGAGCGGGATCACACAAAAAGGCGACCTCCGGGCAGAGATCGCCTTTGCGAGAAACGCAAATCTATGGGCGCGCACCTGCCGGGGCAGGCCGCGCGTTCCGAAGCTTCCGGAGGTCCGGATCGCGCTTTAGTATCGCGAGCGTTTCCGGGAGTTGCGAGCCGCTTTCTCACGGGCCAGGCGCCGCTCTTCCGACGGCTTCGTGTAGGCCATGTTCGCGCGGTAAATGCGCAGCACGCGGCTGCGGTTGACGGCGCGCTTGAAACGCCGCAGAGCGCGGTCGATCGACTCGTTGTCCCGAACTTTGATTCCTACCGGCAAGACTGATTCCTCCTGTGTTCGACTGGGTTCTTGAAAGAGCCTTACAATATAAGAAGGCACATCGCAAAAGTACAATGTGCCTTCGTGAAGGTTTCTTTGTCTTTCTCACCCGGAGAAGCGCCGGGATGCGACGGTGTGCCCGCAAGAAGGGCCGCTCCGGATGAGAAAAACAGCGAGCCTGACGCCTAGATGGTGCGCTTCCCGTAAAAGTCGGCAAGCACGGCCTGGGCGTGCTTCTGAATGCGCGCCGAGGATTCCGTCTCAACGGCTCTGCTCAGGCGCTGCATGGCGTACTCGTTGCCGATGGCATGGAGCGCCACGAGCGCCAGCGTACGGCGCGCTTCGAGCGGCGCATGCTCGTAAATATCATAGATTTTGTCCACGGCATACGTAAAATCGACGCGGTCGCCATAGTTCGTCGAGAAGAAGATGACGTTCTGGAGCGACTCGTCCCGGATCTGTTCGATGGGGGAATCGAGCGACTGCGCAACTTGCTTTTCGAGGTTGTCCCACCACGTCTCGCTCCGATTGTCGAACGTGTTTTGCGCGTGGGCGGACGGGGTTGGAATGAGCACGAAAGCAACGAAAAGGAACAGGAATAGCGTCGCGCCCGACGGCGCGTGAGTGAGCTTTTTCATAGCGACCCTCCCTCAGGGCTGATGAAAAGATTTACGTTCAAAATTCACGGGCAACTACGGCTGCGCGCGCGGAATAGTTACGGGAGAACCGTTCTTTACGGCTTCTTCTCGAAGTGAACCCCGATGGAAGTTCATGAAGGAACCGATGGAAATCGTGCTGGCCACGCGCAATCCCGGCAAGGTGCGCGAGCTGCGGGCCTTGCTGGCGGGGCTGCCGGTGACGCTGCGTACGGCGGCGTCGTTCGAGGACGCGCCGGAGGTGATCGAGGACGCGCCGACGCTGGAGGGCAACGCCCGGAAGAAGGCGCTCGCGCTCCACCGGCACACCGGCCGGCCCGCCCTCGCCGACGACACCGGCCTCGAAGTGACGGCCCTCGGCGGGCAGCCCGGCGTCCACTCGGCGCGCTTCGCCGGCCCCGACGCCGACGACGCCGCCAACCGCGCGAAGCTCCTCCGCGAACTCTCCGGCGCTTCCGACCGCTCGGCGCGCTTTCGGACCGTGGTCGCCTTCGCCGAAGACGGCGCGGTGCGCTTTTTCGAAGGGGTATGCCCGGGACGCATCCTCGAAGAAGCGCGCGGCGCGGGCGGCTTCGGCTACGACGCGCTCTTCGTGCCCGAGGGCGAAACACGCACCTTCGCCGAACTCAGCCCGACGGAGAAGAACGCCGTCAGCCATCGGGGGCGGGCGCTTCGAGAGCTGGCCGCGTATCTTCGCGCCCGTCTCGGCGAGGAGTGACCGGTTCTCCCCTTAACGAAAACGACAGGAGCGCGAGATGGTGGCTCTGGTTCAGCGCGTCAGCGAAGCATTTGTGGAAGTGGACGGCGCCGTCGTCGGGCGCATCGGGCGGGGGCTGCTGATCCTCCTCGGCGTGCACCGCACGGACACGGAGAAAGAAGCGGCGTGGCTCGCCAAAAAGTGCGCCGGCCTCCGCATCTTTCCCGACGACGAGGGCCGCATGAATCGCTCCGTGCGCGAGGTCGGCGGCGAGGCGCTCGTCGTCTCGCAGTTCACCCTCTACGGCGACGCGCGCAAGGGCAACCGGCCCTCGTTCGTCGCCTCGGCGCTGCCCGAGAAGGCCGAGCCGCTCTACGAGCTTTTCACCCGTCTGCTCGCCGACCACCTCGGCAAGCCCGTGCCCACCGGCGTCTTCGGCGCGATGATGAACGTGCACCTCGTCAACGAGGGGCCGGTGACGCTGTGGGTGGAGAAGCGGGCCGAGGAGCCGAAGGATTGACCCGCCGCCGAACCGCCCCGCGTCGTATATTCCCCCTCCCCCCCACTTTTCGAGAGCAACGCCATGAATCTGTCTGTTTGTCCCGCGATCCTGATGAGTCTCGTGATGGTCGCGGCGCTTTCGGCGTGTGATTCCGCGCCGAAGGAGGAAAACACCCTCGTCCTTCACAACGCCCGCATCTATACGGCCAACCCGGCGCAGCCCACGGCGGAGGCGATGGCGGTGAAGGACGGGCGCATCGTGATGGTGGGTGCGGAGGAGGAGGTGCTGGCGGCGCATCCCGAAGCCGGGCGCCTCGACGCGGAGGGACGCGCGGTCGTGCCCGGCCTGATCGACGCGCACGCGCACCTGATGGGCCTCGGTGTGAGCATGATGCAGGCCGACCTGGTGGGCACGGCGTCGAAGGAGGAGGTGATCGAGCGGCTCGAGGCGTTCGAAGAAACGCTGCCGGAGGAGGCCTGGCTGACCGGGCGCGGGTGGGATCAGAACGACTGGCCGGAGAAGGACTTTCCCACGCGGTACGACCTCGACGAGGCCTTTCCCGAGCGCCCGGTGTGGCTCCGCCGCATCGACGGGCACGCGGCGTGGGCGAACACGGCGGCGCTCCGCGTGGTGGGGCTGGAGCGGCTGCGCGAGATGCCCGACCCCGAAGGCGGCGCCATCCGCCGGGACGCGCGCGGCGAACCCACCGGCGTCTTCGTCGACGCCGCCATGGGCATCGTGGGCCGGCACGTGCCGCCGCTGACGGACGAACAGCTCGACGAGGCCCTCCGCCGCGCCATCGGCGAGACGAAGCGCTTCGGGCTGACGAGCGTCCACGAGGCGGGCGTCGACCGCGCCACCGTCGCGCGCTACCGCCGCGCCATCGACGAGGACCGCTTCGA
The DNA here is from genome assembly GCA_026984335.1 of Rhodothermales bacterium. Classification (GTDB taxonomy): domain Bacteria; phylum Bacteroidota; class Rhodothermia; order Rhodothermales; family ISCAR-4553; genus JALSSK01. Next base: position 4,795 of record JALSSK010000298.1, on the reverse strand, counting down.
CCTCCGCGTCTACGCCATGGTCGGCGGACGCGGCGAAACGTTCGACGCCTTCTGCAACGATCCCCTCCTCGACTACGGCGGCAAGCTCACGGTGCGCGCGGTCAAGTTTTACATGGACGGCGCGCTCGGCAGCCGGGGCGCGGCGCTCCTCGAAGACTATTCGGACGATCCCGGCAACCGGGGGTTGCTCATGCACACGCCCGAGGCGTTCACCGAAGACGTGCGCGCCGCGCTCGCGTGCGGCTATCAGGTGAACACGCACGCCATCGGCGACCGGGGCAACCGCGTCACGCTCGACGGCTACGAGGCGGCGGGCGTCGCGCCGGGCGAACGCCACCGCATCGAGCACGCGCAGGTCGTCGCGCCGGAGGACTTCCCCCGCTTCGCCCGTCTCGGCGTCATCGCTTCCATGCAGCCGACGCACGCCACGAGCGACATGTACTGGGCCGAGGACCGCCTCGGGCCGGAGCGCGTCCGGGGCGCGTATGCGTGGCGCACCTTCCTCGATCAGGGCGTCGCGCTCGCCTTCGGCTCCGACTTCCCCGTCGAGCGCGTCGATCCGTTGCTCGGCTTCTATGCCGCCGTCACGCGGCAGGACGCCGAGGGGTGGCCCGAGGGCGGATGGCAGCCCGAACAGCGCCTCACGCGCGAGGAGACGCTCCGCGCCTTCACCCGCGACGCCGCCTACGCCGCCTTTCAGGAAGCCTCGCTCGGCTCGCTCGAACCCGGCAAGCTCGCCGACTTCGTCCTCCTCTCGAAAGACATCATGACCGTCCCCGCCCCCGAGATCCTCGAAACGGAGGTCGTGGCGACGTATCTCGGGGGAAAGAAGATCTACGGCAAAGAGTGACCGCCGCGTTTTGGCGCAAACTTCCCGTTCGGGGCAGAACAACCGCGCCGCTTGCTCTTAAAAGGACGTCATGCCGGATCTGCTTACCGATACCTTTGGCCGCCGCCACACGTACCTCCGCATCGCGCTGACGGAGCGGTGCAATCTGCGCTGCCGGTACTGTATGCCGGAGGAGGGCGTGCCGCTTCGCCCGCGCGACGAGATCCTCACGTTCGAAGAGATCCTCCACCTGGCGCGGCTGTTCGTCGAGGCGGGCGTCGAGAAGATCCGGCTGACCGGCGGCGAGCCGCTCGTGCGCAAGGGCGTCGAGGAGCTCGTGGAGGGGCTCGGCGCGCTGCCCGGGCTGAAGACGCTCGCGCTCACGACGAACGGCCTGCTCCTGTCGAAGAAACTCCCGCGCCTCCGCGCCGCCGGCGTCAACCTCCTCAACATCAGCCTCGACACGCTCCGCCCGGACCGCTTCGCACACATCACGCGGCGAGACGGCTTCGACGTCGTCCTGCGCGCCATCGACGCGGCGGAGGCGGCGGGCTACGATCCGGTGAAGATCAACTGCGTGGTCATGCGCGGCTTCAACGACGACGAGCCGGCCGACTTCGCGGCGATGACCGAGCGTCGCCCGCTCGAAGTGCGCTTCATCGAATACATGCCCTTCGACGGCAACGGCTGGAACGACGGGCGCTTCATGCCCTACCGCGAGATGATCGAGCGGATCGAGGCGCGTTTTCCGAAGCTGGAGCGCCTGGCCGACGGGCCGAACGACACGTCGAAAACATACCGCGTGCCCGGTTTTCGCGGGCGGATCGGCTTCATCACGTCCATGAGCGAGGACTTCTGCGCCTCGTGCAACCGGCTGCGTCTGACCGCCGACGGGCACCTGAAAGTGTGCCTGTTCGGTCGCGCCGAGGTCAGCCTCCGCGACGCCCTCCGCGCCGGCGCGTCGGACGAGGCACTCGGCGAGATCATCCGCGCCGCCGTGCTCCGGAAGAAGGCCGCGCACGCGGGCATGCACGAGCTGGCGCAGTCCAAAAACCGCCCCATGATCCTGATCGGCGGATAAGCACATCGTCCGGAACGCCGACGGCGGCTTGCCCTTCGCGCAACATGCGCCTATCTTCAGACGTTCCCCCCGAGAGATGCCTGTGATGTCGAACCTTCAACCTCCTTTTGACCATGAGTGATGTACCGGCGCTGACGCACGTCGACCCGCAGGGCGGCGTGCAGATGGTGGACGTGGCGGACAAACGATCGACGGTGCGCACGGCGGTGGCCGTCGGGCGTGTGATTCTGGGCGAAGAAGCGTTTCGTCTGGTGCGGGAGAACAAGATCCGCAAGGGCGACGTGCTGACGCTGGCGCAGATCGCCGGAATCATGGGCGCCAAGCAAACGAGCAAGCTCATCCCCCTGTGCCACGACGTGCTTCTGCGCGGCGTGGACGTGGAGCTTTCGCTGAACGAAACCGCGCTCGCCGTGGACGTGCGGGCCTATACGAAGAGCGTCGGGCCGACGGGCGTGGAGATGGAAGCGCTGACCGCCGTCTCCGTGGCGGCGCTGACCATCTACGATATGTGCAAGTCGGTCTCGAAGGCCATCCTCATTACGGACATTCACCTGCTGGCCAAGACGGGCGGGCAGAGCGGAAACTATCGCAAGGGCAGCGCTCCATGAGCCGCCCATTTTTGAATACGCACACATACGGCCAAATCCATGGAAACCTTGATCGGCGCCACCGGGCTGCTCGTGATCGTCCTGATCGTGCTCGGCCTGATGATTTTCATGTACTTCGTCCCGCTGGGGCTGTGGGTGACGGCGTTCTTCTCGGGGGTGCGGCTTAAGCTTTTGCGCGACCTCGTGGGGATGCGGCTGCGGAAGGTGCCGCCGCACCTGATCGTCCGCCCCCTGATCACGGCGCACAAAGCGGGAATCTATGTAGGCACGCCGGAACTGGAGGCGCACTATCTGGCCGGGGGGCACGTCGAGAACGTCATACGCGCCCTCATCTCGGCGGACAAGGCGAACATCGACCTGAACTTCGAGCGGGCCGCCGCCATCGACCTGGCCGGGCGCGACGTGTTCGAGGCCGTGCAGGTCTCGGTCAACCCGAAAGTGATCGAGACGCCGCCGGTGACGGCCATGGCGAAGGACGGCATTCAGGTGCGCGCGCTGGCCCGCGTGACCGTTCGGGCGAACATCGAGCGGCTCGTCGGGGGCGCGGGCGAGGAGACCATCCTGGCGCGCGTGGGCGAGGGCATCGTGACGACCATCGGCTCGGCGAACTCCCACAAGGAGGTGCTCGAAAACCCGGACTCGATCTCGAAGGTCGTGCTCTCGAAAGGCCTCGACTCCGGCACGGCCTTCGAGATCCTCTCCATCGACATCGCCGACGTGGACGTGGGCGAGAACATCGGCGCGAAGCTTCAGACGGATCAGGCCGAGGCCGACCTCAAGATCGCGCGCGCCAAGGCCGAAGAGCGCCGCGCCACCGCCGTCGCGCGGGAGCAGGAGATGCGCGCCTCCGTCGAGGAGCAGCGGGCCAGGGTGGTGGCCGCCGAGGCCGAGGTGCCGAAAGCCATCGCCGAAGCCTTCCGGAAAGGCAACCTCGGCGTGATGGATTATTACAACCTCCGCAACATTCAGGCGGATACGCACATGCGCGAGTCCATCGGCGGCGAGGAGGCCCCGAAGAGCACCTGACCCATGCGTCGTCCGGCCCATACGCTGTTGCCTGCCGCGCGTCGCGCAACCCGGCGGCCCTCTTTGACGTCTGCACGTCCGGGACGCACCCGCCGCCTCGGCCCGTGGCTCGCCACGGCCGCGCTCCTGATCGTGACAGCGTGCGGAGGCGCGATCCCGGACGAGGAACCGGGCGAAACGAAGCAGACGGTGACCATGACCGGAACCATCCAGCACATCGACCTCGAAGGCGGCTTCTTCGGCATCGTCGCCGACGACGGTGCGAAATATCTGCCGATCAATCTCGACGAAGCCTTTCAAAAAGACGGGCTGCGCGTTCGGTTCGAGGCGCGCCCGGAAGACGTGATGACGATCTATCAGTGGGGCGCGCCCGTGCGGCTGCTGTCCGTCGCGCCGCTGTGACGCGGCCCCCGCGCGACGCCGACCGGTTCACCACCGGGCCAGAAGGCCGAGCGCGAAGGTGCGGCGGGTGAAGAAGTCGTCGTCGCTGTAGGCGGCGGCGACGGAGAGGCCGAAGGTGGGGCCGAAGAAGCGTTGCGCCCGAGCGGCGACGAACCAGGTCTGCGTGAGCACGAGCACGGGCCCCGCGTCGACGACCTCCACGCTGCCTCCCCGCCCCCCCCGCACCTCGACGAACGTCTCCGGAGACGCCCCGTACCGGCGAGCCGAGACGGTCTGCGTCCACCCGACCCGTCCCCGGCCCGGCGTCCATGCGGCGCGTGCGCGGAGGTACCAGTCCCCCACGTAAAGCGCGGCGGCGAGGCCGAACTCGCGGATGCGCGCTTCGGCGAAGGCGCGCTGCCGGAAGCTTGCCGCGAGTTCCCATCGCCCCACGCCCTGATAGACCTCGGCGTACCCCTCGACGGCCGGGAGGAAGCGAGGCGTCGGAGCCAGCTGCAGGCGCGCGTTCGCATAGCCGCCGGGCCACAGGTCGAGCCATCCGTCGGCGACGAGCGCCTCGTCCCGGGCGTCGAAGCGGCGGGCGCTCAGCGCCTCGACGACGAGCGCGCCCCGCGTGAAGCGCCGCCGGGCATAGGCGTGCAGGCTTTGCCAGGCCGGGCGTCCCTCACTCAGCGATTCGTACTGTACGAACGTCGAGAAAGCCCACGCGCGCGGCGGCGTGCCGGTCGAGTCGGCGGAGGCGCGCGGCGCGGCGGCGACGGGGGCTGCGAGGGCGGCGCACAAAAGGAGGGCGAGGCGTCGGTTCATGGGCGTCACGGTTCTTCGAAGCCTTTGCGTTCCATGTCTCCC
>JALSSK010000297.1 GCA_026984335.1 Rhodothermales bacterium | reverse complement strand
CGGTGGTTCGCAGCGTTGTGCCGTCCGATGGGGAGCGCCTGCTCCGTGTCCCAGAGGACGAGGTGGTAATGGTCCGCCCCCGGCGTCTCCGTCCATGAGAACGCGAGCTCCGAGACGGTCGCGGGCAACGTGATGGCGATGGCCGCGGCCTCGTTGCCGCGCACGAGCGGCGTGGTGAGGCCCGGCGACGTGTTCAGCGGGCCGAAGGCCAGGCGCAGGCTCAGCCCGACGGCGAGGACGACCACCGCCGCCGCCGCGTACCGGCTCAGGCGACGCAGCCCGCTCGTCCACCGCGCGGCGCGGCGATCCGCACGGCGCGGCGCTGCCGGCGCCGCCGTCTCCTTCGGCGCAGCGAAGGGCTTCGGCGCAGCAAAGGGTTTCGTCGCATCCATAGCCTCATAGGCCATGTGCAACAGCTCGCGCGCATGGTCGTCCCGGGCAAGTTGCGAGGCGACTTCCCGGCGGCGATCCACCGGAAGGGTGCCGGCCATAAACGAAGCCAGCGTATGATCATCGATCGGTTGTGGCGTACGGCCCATAACTGAAAGACCGGGAAAAAGCTTATTGGGGACAGGAAATAAAGTAATCACGACTTCTGCCTTCCTATTACAGAACGTGCGAAAACGTAAAAGTGGGCATCTCGGTGGAAATTAAAGACACGCCGATGCGTCTCTTCGGTGGATACCCTTTGACCGCAGAACGCGGTTCTCGCAGGAGGAGCTCGACTTTAAAGGATTATATGGCCCGACTAATCCTTTCAAAACAGCCTCTTACCGGCCGCCGGCCGCCCGGATGCCGATCATTCGTTTCGAAATATAGAATTTTCGCCCCTCTTTGTCTAACCCTTCCCGAAGAAATTTGCTTTTCGTCAAGAGCGTGGAAAAGACGGGCGGGCCGGTTGAATCCGTGACCGCGAAGGCGCATATTTGAGGCACGCGCCCGCCCGCACCGCCGGCGCGCGTCGCCTTCGCCCTTTTGGACGTTCAGACCAGCCAGACATGGACCAGGATCTTCTTTCAATCCAGCAGAGCCGGGACCTCCTCCGCGCCTCGGGCGCCGCGCAGCGCGCGTACAAGACGTTCCCGCAGGCGCAGGTGGACCGCATCGTCGAGGCCATGGCCGAGGCGGGCGCGCGCGAGGCGGAGCGTCTCGGCCGGATGGCGTACGAGGAGACCGGCTTCGGGCGTCCCGAAAGCAAAACGCAGAAGAACCTCTTCGCCACGAAGACGCTTCATGAGCGGATGCGCGGCATGAAGACGTGCGGCATCATCCGCAAGCGGGAGCAGGACACCATCTGGGAGATCGCCACGCCGATGGGCGTCGTGGCCGCGCTCATCCCCTCGACGAACCCCACCTCGACGGCCATGTACAAGGCCATCATCGCGGCGAAGGCCCGGTGCGGCATCGTGATGAGCCCCCACCCGCGCGCCGTGACGTGCACCGCCGAGGCCCTTCGCGTGGTGGCCGAGGCCGCCTACGGAGCCGGCGCGCCGGAGGGCCTCTTCGGCTGCATGACCGAGGTCTCGCTGCCCGGCACGAACGCCCTGCTCGAAGACCCCGCCTCCGACGTCATCCTGGCCACCGGCGGCTCGGCCATGGTGCGCGCCGCCTACTCGAAGGGCAAGCCCGCCTACGGCGTCGGCTCGGGCAACGTGCCCGTCTACGTGGACCGCTCCGCCGACCTCGCCAAGGCCGCCGCCGACCTCCTCTACGGCGCCTCGTTCGACTGGGGCACGCTCTGCTCCACCGAGCGCAGCGTCATCGCCGACGCCCCCATCCGCGCAAAGCTCATCGAAGCGATGAAACAGCAGGGCGCGTATTTCATGAACGAGGCGGAGAAAGAGGCCGTGCGGCGCGTCATCCTGCACAAGGGGCGGCTGAACGTCGAGCAGGTGGGCAAGAGCCCGGCGCACATTGCCCGGATGGCCGGCTTCACCGTGCCCGAGGGCACGCGCGCGCTCGTCGGCGAGACGGACCGCGTGGGCAAGGATGAGCCGCTCTCGATGGAGACCCTCTCGCCGATCCTCGCCTTCTTCACGGAAGACGGATGGGAAGCCGGATGCAAGCGAAGCATCGAGGTGCTCCACTTCGGCGGCATCGGCCACACGCTCGGGCTGCACGCCACGAACGAGCGCGTCATCGAAGCCTTCGCCCTCGAAAAGCCCGCCATGCGCATCGTGGTCAACACCGTGGCGGCGCTCGGCTCGGTCGGCTATACGAACCGCCTCTTCCCGGCGATGACGCTCGGGCCGGGCACGCTCGGCGGCTCCATCACGAGCGACAACATCTCGCCGCTCCACCTGCTCAACGTCAAGCGGCTCGCCTTCGAGACCGACCCCGTCAACCCGCCCGCCGGCGCCCGGCCCGGCCCCTCGCCCGCGCCGCGCCCCCCGGCCCCCACGGGCGACGGCGCCGGATGGATCGACGCCATCGAGGCGCGGCTCCGCGCCCGCGCCGGCAACCCCGCCGCCCCTCCCCGCCCGAGCACGCCGCCCGAAAGCCCGCCGGCGCCCGCGCCGACCGCCGACGTTCC
>JALSSK010000296.1 GCA_026984335.1 Rhodothermales bacterium | reverse complement strand
GCAGCGGCTACACGCTCTCGCTGACGAACACTGCCGACCCGCGCAAGACGATGTACTTCCCGCAGTTCGACTGGCCGCGCGTGTCAAGCCCGAAGATGACCTTCCCGGTGGAGAAGCACCTCGAAGAGATCGAGCGGCGGGAGGCGCTCGCGCTCCGGCAGGCCAAGCACTACTTCCACACGCGCAAGGACGACATCGCGTGCATCATCATCGAGCCTATCCAGGGCGAGGGCGGCGACAACCACTTCCGCCAGGCGTTCCTTCAGGCGCTCAAGGACCTCGCCCTCGAAAACGACGCGCTGCTCATCTTCGACGAGGTGCAGACGGGCGTGGGCATGACGGGTGCGTTCTGGGCGCATCAGGCCATCGGCGTGGAGCCGGACATCATCTCCTTCGGCAAGAAGACGCAGGTGTGCGGCATCCTCGCCGGACGCCGGATCGACGAGGTGGAGGACAACGTCTTTCACGTCGGCAGCCGCATCAACTCCACCTGGGGCGGCAACCTCGTGGACATGGTCCGCTTCGACCGCATCCTCGAGGTCATCGAGGAAGAAAACCTCGTCGAACACGCGGCCACGGCCGGGGCGCATCTGCTTCGACGCCTGCACGAACTCGCCGGTGAGACTTCCGTGGTGAGCAACGTGCGCGGGCGCGGGCTCATGTGCGCCTTCGACCTGCCCACGCCGGAGTTCCGCAACCGCGTGCTTCAACGCAGCTATGACGAGGGCATCGTCGTGCTCGGATGCGGCGCCCGCTCCATCCGCTTCCGCTCGCCGCTGACCATCACGAACGAGCAGATCGACCTCGGCATCGAAATCCTGGGCCGGGCGGTGAAGGCCATCGAGAAAGAATACCGCCCGTATCATCCCGACCTCGGTCTGAGCGACGCGCTGACCGACGGCTAATCCCGGCGCGTCCGGGCGGCTGAAGAACGGTTCGACCCGAAGCCGGACCGCACGCGTGCGCCTGTCGCCCCGGGCATTCTCCGGAACCACGCGCGTCGCGCATCATCCTCCCTAATCCATGATCGAGAAAATTACGGATCCGACGCAGATCCCCGTTCCGGGCGGCAAGCGGATCGAGGAATACGTGGGGCGCGTGCGCACGGGCACGGCGTCGATGAGCGTGGCGCACATGGTCGCGCCGCCGGGGTGGAACGAGCCGTTTCAGCGCCCGGACTTCGACGAGGTGACCATCGTGGTGCGCGGGACGATCCGCGTGGAGCACGAAGGCGGCACGCTCGACGTGGGCGCGGGCGAGACGGTGTTCGCCGGCGCGGGCGAGCGCATCCGGTACGGCAACCCCTTCGACGAAGAAGCCGAGTACTGGGCCGTCTGCGCCCCCGCCTTCAGCCCGGAGGCGGCGCACCGGGAGGCCTGACCGTCCCGACGCGCGAGGATCCCGCCGCGCCGCGAAGCATCGTGCCCGGAGGCTTGACCTTACGGTCTCGTCGAGAGATATTGGTGTGAGATGTAATGATGTTTCCCGTAGGATTGCTCGTCGTGTGAAGGTGTTGGCGTGGTCGTTGTGGGGGAGGCATTTTTTTGGAAACCTCATTCGTGGATCGCATGGAATCCCCCTTTCGCCGCAGTCGTGTGTTCGTCGTTCTTTCGGCCTTCGCCGTTCTGAGTCTCTTTTCGAAGTTGCCCGCGCGCGCGCAAGAGGCGCCGGCGCTGACCCTGCCCGGCGTTTCGGCGGAGGTGGCGGCGCAGGCGCGGGAGGATTTTGCCGGGGCCGATTTGCAGGGCAAGGACGGTCCGATGGCGAAGGTCGGTTTTGATCTGGCGTTGCTTTTCCGGGAGCATGAGGCGTACGAGCAGGGCGGGCGCGTGGGCGCGTTCACGCCGGGCAACCGGCTGCTTCAGGTGCGCGACGAGCGCGTGGTGATCGACGCGGTGGCCGCCGGGGAAGCCTCGGCGCTCCGGGCCGACCTCGAAGCGCTCGGCCTCGAAGGGGCGGCGCAGTACGGCCCGGTCGTCTCCGGGCGGCTGCCCATCACGGCCCTGCCGCAGGCGGCGGCGCTCGGCACGCTTCGCACGGCCCGGTATGCGGCGGCGCGCGCGCTCGGCGCTCCGGGCGCAGGCTCGGCGCGCGCCCCCCGCATCGGCGCGACGGACACGCAGGGCGACGTGGCGCAGCGCTCGGATGCGGCGCGCGCGTCCTTCGGCATCGACGGCGCGGGCGTCACCGTCGGCGTCCTCTCCGACAGCTACGACCAGCTCGGCGGCGCCGCGGCGGACGTGGCCTCGGGCGACCTGCCCGCCGGCGTCTCCGTGCTCGACGACACCGGCTCGTGCGCGCCCGACCCCGCATGCGCCGACGAAGGACGCGCCATGATGCAGGTCGTCGCCGACGTGGCCCCGGGAGCGGCGCTGGCGTTCCACACCGCGCTCGGCGGACAGGCCGGCCACGCCGCCGGCATCGACGCGCTCGTCGCCGCCGGGGCGGACGTCCTCGTGGACGACGTGGCGGGCCTCACCGAACCCATGTTTCAGGACGGCGTCGTCGCGCAGGCCGTCGATGCGGCGGTGGCGGCGGGCGCGGCCTTCTTCTCCGCCGCCGGCAACGAAGGACGCGACGGCTATGAAGCCAACTATACGCCGGGCAACGACCCCATCTTCGGCCTCCCCGCGCACGAGTTCGGCGGCGGCGACTTCTTCCAGAACCTCACCATCCCGGAGGGCACGGGCATCACCGTGGCCTTTCAATGGGATCAGCCGTACGCCTCGGCCACCGGCGGCGCCGGCGCAAGCACCGACCTCGACATCTTCCTCTATGACGACCCGCCCTCGGGCGCGCTCACCGGCGGCATCGACGCGAATGTGGGCGGCGATCCCGTGGAAACGTTCACGTTCTTCAACCCCGTCGGCTCGGGCGAAACCTCGTTCAACCTCTTCATCAACCGCTTCTCCGGCCCAAACCCCACGTTCGTGAAGTACGTGATTTTCGACTTCGAAGGAACGGTCAACGAGTTCACCACGGACAGCGGCACGCTCTTCGGCCACGCCAACGCCGACGGAGCCGAGGCGGTGGGAGCCGCCGCGTACGATCAGACGCCCGCCTTCGGCGTGGATCCGCCCGTGCTCGAATCGTTCTCCTCCGCCGGAACGACCACGATCCTTTTCGACCTGAACGACAACCCCGTCAACGAAGTGCGGCAGAAGCCGGAGGTCGTCGCCCCGGACGAGGGGAACAACACCTTCTTCGGCATCGACACGGACGCGGACACCTTCCCGAACTTCACGGGCACTTCGGCGGCGGCGGCGCACGCGGCGGCGGCGGCGGCGCTCTTGCTCGACTTCAACCCCACGCTGACCCCCTCGGCCCTCTATGCCGCTCTCGAAGGCGCCGCCCTCGACATGGGCGCCGCAGGCTTCGACGACGACAGCGGCTTCGGCTTCCTTCAGGTCGATGCGGCCCTCGGCGATCCCCCGCCGGACCTGACGGTGAGCGTCGTGGCCGTCGGCGGTCCCATCGTCATGCCGCCCGAAGGCGGACGGTTCGACTACACCATCGACATCACGAACAGTTCGGCGGTCGATCAGACCATCGAACTGTGGATCAACGTCGCCGGCCCGAACAACATCAGCATCACGCGCGGCCCCGTCCCCATGACGATCGCAGCGGGCACGACGTTCAGCCGCACCATCGAGCAGAAGGTCCCCGACACCGCGCCGGCGGGCACGTACACCACCACCGCCTCGATCGGCTCCTTCCCCATCGCCGATCAGTCGGACAGCTTCACGTGGGAAAAGCAGGCCGCCTCTGCCCGTCGATAGACCGGGCTCGCGTTCGGTCGCGTCAGGGGTTCGTCCTTCGGCTTGCCGCCCTTCTCCACTCGTTCCCATGCTCCAGCGTGGGCGCCTCGCGGATCGGGTGAAGCGGGTGGCGGTCTCCCGAAGAACCCTCTTTCCCCGAACCGGTGGAGCCTCGCGCGTCTCCTCCTTTTTCCCTGTGGACGAGGCGAAGCAGGGTCGTTTCGCTTCGTCGCATGCGCTATATTTACTTGCCGGTGGAGGCTGAATTTCGCCTCGAAGTCCCCGGCTACGTTTTCATGTCAAACTCTGGGGAGCGCATCATGAAAAAAGCTACGGATCATCACGGGAGTACGGCAGCGGGGAGACGGTGGATCGGGGCGGGGATGCTCGTGGTTATGGTTTGCGCGGGCGACGCGTGGGCACAGCAACGGATGGACGTGGGGGGCGCGCCTCCGCCGAACCGCGTGCCGAGCGTCGTGTGGGTCAACGGCTACGACCCGGCACATCCGGCGCGCGGGGTGTTCTATGACGTGCGGCCCACGGCGGAGCAACTGGCGTACGCCTCGCAGTTCTCGGCGTTGACGCATGAGGAAGAAGGCGTTCGGGGCCTGTTTGCCGACGGCGCCGAGATGCAACCGCTGGCGGCGGCCCCTCCGCCGGGCGTTTCCGGCGCACCCGTATCGCCCGGGTCCTCGGCGCCCGTCATCTCCTTCGAGACCCAGGATTTCGACGACAACATCACCACCACCGGCGGCTCGATCTTCATCCCGCCGGATTCGCACGGCGCGCCCGGTCCGAGCGACGTAGTGGTGGTCAACAACGTCTCGCTCGCCTCTTATGACAAGACGACCGGCGCCGTCTCGGGGCTGACGCTGCAGAGCTTCAAGTCCTTCTTCGGCTCGACGACCTTCACCTTCGATCCGAAGGTCGTCTACGATCATTTCTCCGACCGCTTCGTGATCGTGACGCTCGAGCGCGAAGACGTGGCGGCTTTCGGCGACCCCGCCGACGCGTCCCGGATTCTGCTGGCCGCCTCGCCCGTGGGCACGCCCGCCGGCACGTGGATCGCCATCGCCATCGACGCCAAGCTCACCATCGGCGCCGATGAGACGTGGTGCGATTATCCCGGCCTGGCCGTCGACGAGGAGGCCGTATACGTCACGTGCAACCATTTCAAATTCGGCAGTTCGCCCGGTTCCTCCGTGGGTCAGCGGCTCCGGACGATAGACAAGGCCAGCTTTTACGCCGGCACGTTCAGCGACGCCACGGACCTCTTCATCTATGATCCCGCCACGGCCACCGGCGGCTTCGACGTCACGATGATGCCCGCGCAGGTGCACAGCGACCCGGGCGGAACGATCGGGACGTGGCTTCTCGGCTATTCCGGTCTGAGTAACGGCACGAACGAGTTCTATCAGGTGATCCGCATCGACAGCCCGCTGGCAGGCGCGGGGGCGAGCTTTGCGCTCACGTTCGTCGACCTCGGCGACGCCGATGCCACCGCCACGGCCTTTGCCGACGCCGAGCAGTCGGGCACGGCCACGCGGATCGACTCCGGGGACCGCCGCCTGCTCGACGCGGTCTGGCGGAGCGACCGGCTCTGGGGCGTCGCCACGTTGATCCCGTCCTCGGGCGCGGACGCCGGGCACGAGACGGCCCACTTCGCACAAATCAGCACCACGGGCACGCCGTCGCTGGTCAATCAGGGGGACGTGGGCGCGGAGGACCTCGGCGCGACGACCTATACCTTCTACCCCTCGATTGCCGTCAACAACGACTGCGCGATCATGGGGTTCGCCGCCGCGAACGCCGCGATGTTTCCCGGGGCGTATTACGTGGGCATCAACCCCCTCACCGCCGCCGTGGGCGGCACGATCACCCTCCGCGCCGGCGATGACTTTTACGTGCGCACCTTCGGCGGGTCGGACAACCGATGGGGCGATTATACGAGCACCACGCTCGATTTCGACGACGAGGCGAGCTTCTGGATCTTCAACGAGTATGCGCAGACGCGCGGCACGGTCGTGAACATGGAAGACGGCCGGTGGGGGCAACGGGCCGCCGAGGAGATCTGCGGCGGCCTCCTGCCGATCGAGCTCGAAGGTTTCGGCGCGCGGGTGGAGGGCCGAACGGTCACGCTGGCCTGGCGCACGCAGAGCGAGACGAACAATGCCGGCTTCGAGGTGGAGATGCGCGCCGCCGCCGAGCCGGGCAAGACGTGGCAGGCGGTGGGCTTCGTGCCGGGCGCGGGCACGACGAGCGAAGCGCAGGCCTACACGTTCCGCATCGAAGACGTCGGGCCGGGACCGCACCGCTTCCGCCTGAAACAGCGGGACTTCGACGGGACGTTCGTCTACAGCCCGGAGGTGGAGGTGTTCGTCGAACTGCCGGAGGCGTTCGTGCTCTCGGACGCTTTCCCCAACCCCTTCAACCCGCAGACGCAGTTCACGCTCATGGTGCGGAACGAGCAGCGGGTGCGCGTGGCCGTCTTCGACGCGCTCGGGCGGGAGGTGGCGCGCCTGCACGACGGGCCGCTGGCTCCGAACACGGCGCACCGCTTCACCTTCGAGGCGGGCGGCCTCCCGAGCGGGCTGTACGTCTACCGCGTCGAAGGCGAGACGTTCAGCGCTTCGAAGCTGATGACGCTCGTCAAGTAAACGTCCGACGAGGCCTCGAGCGTGCCGGAGAAGCGGCGCGGGTGATCTTCGGCGGCCGCCCGCGCCGCCTCCGAGAAACGCGCCTCGCGCTCCGGCGTACGAGAGACGTTCCGTTCCGTATCCAGGGAATCCCCATGATCAGCGGTGTGCAAGACTGGCATCCGGCTTCGTGGCGCGAGAAACCGGCGCTTCAACAGCCGGACTATCCCGACGAAGCCGTGCTCGAGGCCGTGCTGGCGCATCTGGCCACGTTGCCGCCGTTGGTGACTTCGTGGGAGATCGAACGGCTGAAAGGGCAGTTGGCCGAGGCGGCGACGGGGCGGCGGTTCCTCCTTCAGGGCGGCGACTGCGCCGAGAGCTTCGACGAGTGCCGTGCGGACGTGATCACGAACCGTCTCAAGGTGCTCCTTCAGATGAGCCTCGTGCTCATCTACGGGCTGCGCATGCCCGTGGTGCGCGTCGGGCGCTTCGCCGGGCAGTACGCCAAGCCCCGCTCCTCCGACCGCGACACCCGCAACGGGCGCACGCTCCCGAGCTATCGCGGCGACATCATCAACCGCCAACCCTTCACCGAGGCCGACCGCACGCCCGACCCCCGGCGCATGCTCGAAGCCTACAGCCGCTCCGGCCTCACGCTCAACTTCATCCGCGCCCTCGTCGACGGCGGCTTTGCGGACCTCCACCACCCGGAATACTGGGACCTCGACTTCGTGAAGCACTCGCCGCTCGCCGCCGACTACGAGGCCATCGTCGCCTCCATCATGGAGGCGCTCCGGTTCATGGAGACCGTCTCGCATGCCCGGCTGAGCGATCTGGAACGCGTCGAGTTCTTCACGAGCCACGAGGCGTTGCTCCTGCCCTACGAGGAGGCGCTCACACGCCCGGCGCCCCACCGAACGGGCCTGTACAACCTCTCGGCGCATTTCCCGTGGATCGGCATGCGCACGGCGCAGATCGACGGCGCGCACGTCGAATACGCGCGCGGCATCGCCAACCCGATCGGCGTCAAGGTCGGCCCCGCGATGACAACCTCGTGGCTGAAGGACCTCGTCCGCCTCCTCAACCCCGACGACGAGCCGGGCCGCCTGACGCTCATCACCCGCTTCGGCGCGGATCGCATCGAGGATGCCCTGCCCCCGCTCATCGACGCCGTGCGGGCCACGGGCCGGACGGTGCTCTGGTGCTCCGACCCCATGCACGGCAACACCGAGATGACCGGCTCCGGCCTGAAAACGCGGCGCTTCGAGAAGATCCTCGCCGAGCTCGAGCTCGCCTTCGACGTCCACGCGGCCATGGGCACGCACCTCGGCGGCGTCCACTTCGAGCTGACGGGCGAAGACGTGACCGAGTGCATCGGCGGCGCGCGCGGGCTCGACGAAAACGACCTCGACCGGGCCTATAAATCGTCGGTCGATCCGCGGCTGAACAGCGAGCAAGCGCTCGAAATGGCATTTTGCGTGATCCGAAAGCGGCGGCGGATGGATGGGTGAGGCCGCCGTCGCGCCGGGCCGGAGAAGCGGGTCAGGGCGCGGGCGAAGAGAGGTCCGAAGAGGGTTGGGGCTCGGTCAGGGCCACGCGCGCTTTCGCGAAGGCGAGGAAAAGCCCGTCCAACATCGTGTCGGTCTCTTCGGATACGGGCGGCGCCGTTCTTTCCGGCTCTCCGTCTCCGAGGAGCACGGCTATCGGGGTCCACTCTGTCATGATCTGCATGGGCACTACTGAATCGGGATCATGCGCAAGTTGATAATTAATAGATAGATCAATCCGGACAGGCTTGCAATAGGAGAATCTCCCATTCTGAAAGAGGGACGCTTTCGGTCATGCCGGGCGGCGTGTCGCACGGGTGTACGGGTGTGTGGGTGTGTGGCTTTGACGCGACCGAACGCGAGCCCATGACGCCCCACAGTTGCGAAGGCGGCTCCCTCGCATTAATATATACCGAACCCACCTCCACAGTCCCTCCCCAAACTGGAGACCGCCTGCATGATTTATCGAAGCCCCTTCCCCGACGTGACGATCCCCGACGTGGCCTTGATGCCGTTCGTCTTCCGAAACGTGTCCGCGTATGCCGACAAGCCCGCGATTATCGAAGGGCCGACCGGGCGCACGTACACCTATGGACAGCTCGTGGACGCCATCCGGAAGACCGCCGCCGGACTGCACGCGCGCGGCTTCCGCAAAGGGGACGTCTTCGCCATCTTCAGCCCGAACCTGCCCGAGTACGCCGTGCTCTTCTATGCCGTCAACATGCTCGGCGGCATCATCACCACCATCAACCCGCTCTATACGGCGGACGAACTTGCGCATCAGCTTGAAGACGCGGGCGCGAAGTACCTCATCACCATCCCGCTCTTTCTCGACAAAGCCACGGAAGCGGCCCGGCAGACGGGGATCGAGGAAGTGTTCGTCTTCGGCGAAGCGGAAGGGGCCACGCCGTTCGC
The DNA here is from genome assembly GCA_026984335.1 of Rhodothermales bacterium. GTDB lineage: Bacteria > Bacteroidota > Rhodothermia > Rhodothermales > ISCAR-4553 > JALSSK01. The sequence continues at coordinate 2,874 of JALSSK010000296.1, read as the reverse complement.
CGAGTTCATGAAAAGCGGGAGCGAGCCGCCCGAGGTCGCCATCGACCCGCGCGAGGATCTGGCCGTGCTCCCGTATTCGAGCGGCACCACGGGGCTGCCCAAAGGCGTCATGCTCACGCACCGCAACCTCGTCGCCAACATCACGCAGGCGCTCGCCGTCGAAAAGATCGACCGGGACGAGGTGCTCATGGCGATCCTGCCTTTCTATCACATCTACGGGATGGTGGTCGTCATGAGCATGTGCCTCTCGACGGGGGCCACCATCGTCACGATGCCGCGTTTCGATCTGGAGCAGTTCCTCGAAATCCTCCAGAAGCACCGGGTCACGTACGCGCACCTCGTGCCGCCGATCATCCTGGCGCTCGCCAAGCATCCGCTCGTGGACCGGTACGACCTCTCGGCGCTTCAGAACATCTTCTCGGGCGCGGCGCCGTTGCCGGAGTCGGTGGCGAAGGGCTGCGCCGGGCGGCTCGGCTGCATCGTGCGGCAGGGCTACGGGCTGACCGAGACGAGCCCCGTCACGCACATGAACACGCGCGACCGCGAGATCCGCATCACGTCGGTGGGCGTGCCGCTGCCGAACACGGAGGTGCGCATCGTGGACGTGGCGACGGGCGAGGACCTGCCGCCGGGCGAGCCGGGCGAGCTCTGGATGCGCGGCCCGCAGGTGATGAAAGGCTATCACAACCGCCCCGAAGCCACCGCCGACATGATCGACGAGGAAGGCTGGCTCCACTCGGGCGACGTCGGATACGTGGACGAGGACGGCTATCACTACGTCATCGACCGCGTGAAGGAGCTGATCAAATACAAGGGCCTGCAGGTGGCGCCGGCGGAGCTCGAAGCCGTCGTGCAGTCGCACCCCGCCGTGGCGGACGCGGCGGTCATCCCGAGCCCGGACGAAGAGGCGGGCGAGGTGCCGAAGGCGTTCATCGTCCGCAAGCCCGGCGCGACGCTGACCGAAGAGGAGATCATGGCGTACGTGGCCGAGCGCGTGGCGCCGTACAAAAAAATTCGCCGGGTCGAGTTCCTCGAAGCGATCCCGAAGGTGCCCTCGGGCAAGATCCTCCGCCGCAAACTCGTCGAACGCGAACGCGCATCCCTGGCCGGGTGATGGGAGACGAACACTTTAGTGGTTGATGGAGACGGCGCAAGAGTTTCTATTCGTCTTTGTCAATCGGCTGAAAAACATGAAGCTTTGACGACGAGCCACGTCAGGGTGATCTCTGGTTGTCACGGAACTTGCCTGTAAGCCACACACGACCCCCATGCGACTATCCGAAACGTATCCGAAGCGCCGCGCCTTCATCACGGGAGCGGCTTCGGGGTTGGGGTTGGCGATGTGCGAATGTCTGGCCGAAGACGGGTGGACCCTCGGCATGGCCGACCGCGACGCGGAGGGGCTGGCTTCGGCGGCGGAGCGCATCGCGGCGGCAGGCGGCGCGCCGGTGCCGGTCACGCTCGACGTGACGGACGCGCGCGCCTTCACCGAGGCCGCCGGGGCTTTCGTCGCGCGGGCGGGCGGCGTGGATCTGGTCGTCAACAATGCGGGGATCGCGGCGGCGGGGTTGCTCGAAGAGACCGCCGTCGAAGACTGGGAGGCCATCGTCGGGGTCAACCTCCTCGGCGTGGTCTACGGGTGCCGGGCGTTCGTGCCTCACCTGCGGCGGCAGGGCGGCGGCCGGCTGCTCAACATCGCGAGCGCGGCGGCGGTGGCGGCGGGGCCGTACATGACGGCCTATAATGCGACGAAGGCGGGCGTGCTCGCCCTCTCCGAGACCCTCTATTCCGAACTTTACGACGCCGGCATCCGCGTCTCGGTGGCGCTCCCGACGTTCTTCCGCACGAACATCGCCCGCAACCAGCGCGGCGACGAGGTCCACCGGCGGATCACCGCGAAGCTGCTCGAACGCTCCGGCCTCACCGCCCGCGACGCGGCGGCGGCCATCCTCGACGCGGCGGGGCGCGGCAGGCTCCACATCCTCTATCCCCGGCGCGCCCGCGTGATCTGGCACTGGAAGCGCCTCTTCCCGAAGCATTACCTCCGCGCGATGGTGAAGCAAAGCCGCGCCACGGCGCGGTACCTCGAACGCCTCAAACAGCGCGAGAACGCCGCCGCGCTCCGCCCGCCGGAGCCTCAGCGCGTGCGGAAGAGCGACTGAAACTTCGTCGCCATCGGGATCGAACCGCTCACCTTCAGCTTGCCCGTCATCATCATCATCATCGGGTTCGCCTTGCCGATACTGATGTCGATCCAGTTTTGCGCCGACGTTTTGAGCGTGGTCGTCGGGTTCTCGGCGACGCCCTCCTCGATGGTGAGCTGCTGATCCCTGACGGTCAGCACGTAGTCGCCGCCGCCCTCGCCCGTGAGGTGAAGCTGAAAGACGGCGTCGACGCCCTCGGCCCGCTCGGGCGCGAAGTTTTTCTTGTATGCCTCAAAGAGATCCTGTATGGTTTCGATGGCCATAGTGTGGGTCGGTTTGTGATGAAAAAGGTATGCGAAGATACGCGCCGGGGACGATTCACGCCGCCTGCCGGTAGCGCCACACCTCATTTTCCCGACGCGTGAGGACGCCTTCGCCGACGAGGTATTCGAGGTGCGCGAGGGTCTCGGCGACGGCGAAGCGAAGCTCTTCGGGGTGAAGCGCATCGACGTCGAAGGCCTGCCGGGCCACGTCGTAGACCGTCGCGCCGGGGGCGGCGGCTTCGCGCATGAGGGCGAGGCGTTCGGCGTGGTGCGCCTCGATCTCGCGGAGGCGTTCGCGCCAGTTCGTAAAGACGTCGCCGTGTCCGGGGAGGGCGCGGCGCACGTCGAGCGCGTGGAGGGCGTGGAGCGAGGCGAGGTACCGGCGGAGCGGGTCGGGCTCGGCGCCG
>JALSSK010000295.1 GCA_026984335.1 Rhodothermales bacterium | reverse complement strand
CGCATGACGTTCCCCGGCCTTCGGCGACATCCCGTACTTTTCCGACCGAACGTTTCGATGAACGAACCCTCCCGAACATGCCAGGCTCCCCCGACGCTTTCCCCACCATCGGCATCCTCGGCGGCGGTCAACTGGGCCGCATGACGGCGATGGCCGCGATCCGCCTCGGAATGCGCGTGCGTTTCCTCGCCCCGAAGCCCGCCGGTCCTATGGAAGGGCTCGGAGAAACCATCGTCGCCGACTGGACCGACCCGGAGGTGTTGCTCGACTTTGCCGCTCCGTGCGACGTGGTCACCGTCGAGAGCGAATGGGCGCCCGCCGAGCGCATCCCCCCGCTCGCGCTCGAAGAGGTAGGCGTCTGGCCCGACCCGGCTACGCTCCACGTCATCCGCGACAAGGGGCTCCAGAAAGCCACCCTCTCCGAGGCCGGGTTGCCCGTGCCGGACTTCGCCCTCTGCGCCACCCGCGACGACGCCTTCGAGGCCGCCGAGCGTTTCGGTTATCCCGTCGTGCTCAAGCGGTTTCGCGGCTCCTACGACGGCTACGGAAACGCCACGGCCGCCGACGCCGACGAGCTGTCCGCCGGATGGGAACGTCTCGCCGAAGACGACGGTCTGCTCCTCGAAGCGTGGGCCCCTTTCGTGCGCGAGCTGGCCGTGCTCGTGGCGCGTCGCCCCGACGGTGAACACGTGACCTATCCGGTGGCGTTCACCGAACAAAGGGATCACCGATGCCATGCCGTAGTGGCGCCGGCGGGCATCGAGGAGGCGGTGACCGAGCAGGCGCGGCGCGTGGCCCTCCGCGCCGTGGAGACGGTCGGCGGCGTGGGGATCACGGCGGTCGAGCTCTTCGAGATGCCGGACGGCCGCGTGCTCATCAACGAGCTGGCTCCCCGCCCGCACAATACGGGGCATTACACCATCGAGGCGTGCCACACGTCGCAGTTCGAGAACCACGTGCGGGCCGTCCTCGGCTGGCCGCTCGGCGACCCGTCGCTCCGCGTGCCGACAGCGGCGATGATCAACGTGATCGGGCGGCGCACCGGCGAGGCGACCCCCCGCGGGCTGACCGAAGCGCTCGCCGTGCCCGACGTCTCGGTGCATCTGTACGGCAAACGCGAGGTGCGACCGGGTCGGAAGATGGGGCACGTCACCGCCACGGGCACGAACGCCGTCGAGACTCGTTTCCGCGCCGAGCGAGCCGCCGAACTCATCCACCTTTGATCCGAAGGAGCCATGACCCATTCCCCCCCTCCCCTCGTCGGCCTTGCGATGGGCAGCGAATCCGACTGGCCCGTCATGAAGGAGGCGGCGGCCATTTTGAAGATCTTCGGCGTGCCTTTCGAAGTGCGGGTGCTCTCGGCTCACCGGACGCCCGCGATCATGCAGGCTTATGCCGAGGCGGCGCACGAGCGGGGGCTCCGGGTGCTCATCGGCGGCGCCGGCGGCGCGGCGCACCTGCCCGGCATGCTTGCCGCGAGCACCCCGCTGCCGGTCATCGGCGTGCCCGTACCCACGCGCAACCTGAAAGGGATGGACTCGCTCCTGTCGGTCGTTCAGATGCCGGGCGGCGTCCCCGTCGCGACGGTCGCCATCGGCGGGGCCAAGAACGCGGGGCTGCTCGCCGTGCAGATCCTCTCCGTCGCCGACCCCGCCCTCCGTGCCGAAGTGATCCGGTACAAGGCCGCGCTCATCGAGCAAGTGGCCGGCATGGACGACCGCGTGCGCGCGATGGCCGATGAACTCTGAGCGCCGGGGCACCTGAGGGTTGCGCAAGGTACGGACAGGCGCGCGAACGCCAGGGCTCATTCGAGATACAGATCCTCCTCCCGCACCACGTCTTTGCCGGCGTTGAGGTCGCGCACCTTCAGTCGGAGCGTGTAGAGGCGGTCCGGGAGCTGATTGGCGGCGTCGAGGATGAGGTACCGGCCTTCGTCCGGCGACGTGCCCTCCCCGGGGAGGCTCACCGACACGCCTTTCTTACCGCCGCCGAAGATCCCTTTCACGAGTTTCCCGATTCCCTTCGCATCATCCTTCGGGACCAGAACCGCTTCGATCTCGTAGTTCGTCCGTCCTTCCGCATCCCGACGAAGGTTGTAGATTTCGAAATACAGATAGATGGGTTGTTCGTGTGAGAACACGCTCCACGGGGCGGGCTGGATCGTCAGGCCGTCGCGCACGAACTCTGCCGCCGTATGCGGCTTGCCGTCCTCCGATTCCTCGATGCGATAGGCCAGCAGAAGATCGCTGAGCGCCAGATCTCCGGTCGAGAAATCCGGGACGGTTACCTTTCGGCGTTGCACGGCCACCGTCCCGCCGCTGGCCGTTTCGAACTCCACCGAGACCTCATGCTCGCCCGGCGGCGCTTGAAGCCGCTGGGAATCGACCCAGAGGCTCGTCTCCGAAAAATCGACGATCTGATCCGTGCGCAGGCCATAGATCGTGCGGCGTCGTTCGGCAAGCATGTCTCGGTTCTCGCTCACGAGGAACGTCCCCGTGTTCGCCGTGATCCTGATCACCTCCTCCTTCCGGTCATAG
>JALSSK010000294.1 GCA_026984335.1 Rhodothermales bacterium | reverse complement strand
GGCTCATCGACCTGCACGGACAGCACGAGCATCAGTCGCTCCTCCGCACCGAGACGCACCTCGAACTGCTCGACAACTTCGGCGGGCTCGGCAGCCTCCTCGAAGCCTATCGCAGGAAATACGAGCGGGTCGAGGGCCTGCTTCGGGAGCGGGACGAGCTCGTCCGCCGCGAACGGGAGCTTCGGCAAGAGCAGGAACGCTACCGCTTTCAGATCGAAGAGATCGACCGGGTGGCGCCCGAAGAAGGGGAGGAGGAGGCGCTGGAGGCCGAACGCCGCGTCCTCGAAAACGCCGAACGGCTCTATGAGGTGACGGCGCAGCTCTATGAGATGCTCTACGAGTCGGACGCCGCCGTGCACGACCAGCTCGTCGTGGCGCGCAACGCGCTTCAGGACCTGGCCCGCGTGGACCGCGACTTCGAGGAAGCCTTCGGCGAGATTCGTTCGGCGCAGATCATCGTCTCCGAGGTGGCGAAGTTTCTCCAGGAATACAATGCGCGGATCGAGTTCAACCCGGAGCGGCTCGAAGTGATACGGCTCCGGCTCGGCGAGCTCGAGTCGCTCAAGCGTCGCTACGGCGGGACGCTCGCCGCCGTGCTCGAATACCGGCGACGGATCGGCGCGCAATACGACCTCGCCGCCGACTTCGAGGGGGCCATCGCGCGGCTGAACGGGCGTGTGGCCGAGGCGCAGGCGGAGCTTTCCGCCGCCGCCGAGCGCCTCTCGGCGAAACGGCGCGAGGTGGCCGAACGCATCGAGCACGCCATCGCCGCCGAACTCGATCGCCTCGGCATGAAGCGCAGCCGCTTCGAGGTCCGGTTCACGCGCCGGGAAGACGCCGAGGGGTGGATCACCTTCGCCGACGGCGAGCGCTTCACGGCCTTTCCGAACGGCATGGATCACGTCGAGTTCTTCATCTCCACCAACGTCGGTGAAGCGCTTCGCCCGCTCGCGCGTGTGGCTTCCGGCGGCGAGATCAGCCGCATCATGCTCGCGCTCAAAACCATCCTCGCCAAGAGCGACCGCCTGCCGATCCTCGTCTTCGATGAGATCGACGTGGGCGTCTCCGGAGCCGTGGCCCACAAGGTCGGCGAGAGCCTGCACGAGCTCGCGCTCTATCATCAGATCATCACCATCACCCACCTGCCGCAGATCGCCGCGCTCGGCGACGTGCACTTCGCCGTCGAGAAATACGTCGAGGAGGGGCGCACGAAGACGAGAATTCGCCGACTCTCCGAACTCGAACGCGCCGAAGAGGTGGCAACGTTGCTCAGCGGTTCCGAAATTACCGAAGCCGCCCTCGAAAGCGCGCGCGAACTGATCGCCGTCGGGCGGCGGAGCGAGAAAGATTAGGCGGGACGAATGTTTCGGGTCTCCGCATCCTGCGCCCCGGCGCCTCGCAGGCGCCACGCACGCATCCTTCAGAATCACATCACGGAGAAAATGCCGATGGTCACCGACAAAACGGCGGAGATGCTTCGTCGCGCCGAGGCCGGCATCCTGGCCTATTTGAACGAAGCCCGCGACGCCGGACGCATCGACGAACAGTTGTACCGGACCGCCGTGGCAAACACGACGCCGAACCTGAAACTCTGGCTCGAAGATCCGAACATCGACCGGATCTCTTCACGCCTGAAAGAAGGTGTTTTCCGCGCCGTCGAGGGCGAACGGTGGGAAGACCTCGTCAACGCCTACCGGCAGAACCTCCGCTTCGGCACGGGCGGCATTCGCGGCATGATGGCCTTCGACCGCGACTCCATCGTGCAGATGTTCGACGAAGGCATCGACGTGCCCATCCTGAAGGGGCCGAACACGATCAACGAGATCGTCTTTCTGAAGACGTCCGTCGGCGTGGCGCAGTTCGGGAAGGATCAGCACCCGGCCTTCGAGCGCATCGTCATCGGCTACGACAGCCGCGTGCGGGGGCAGGACTTCGCCCGCATGATCGCCGAACTCTTCCTCGCCTACGGCTACACGGTGTATTTCTTCGACGAGCCGTGTCCGTATCCGGAGGTGACGTTCGCCATCCCGCACCTCAAGGCGGACGTGGGCATCCTCATCTCGGCCAGCCACAACGACTACCGGTACAACGGCTACAAGCTCTCCTCGGCCAACGGCTCGCAGTTCGACCCGAAGGAGCGCAACGAGATGTACAACGACTACATCGCCACGGCCACGACCGACGGCATCAAGCTCATGAGCTTCGCCGACGCGCCGCAGGACAAGCTCTCTTTCCTCGGCGGCGCCGAGCCTGTGGAGGGCTTCGACTACGGCGGGCGCGAGGGCAACCTGATCGACATCCACGCGAAGCACCAGGCGCACGTCAAGACCTTTCTGCTCACGCCCGACCTCGCCGAGCGGCAGGCGGCCTCGGACGATCCGCTCGAGATCGCGTACTGCGCCTTTCACGGGGCCGGGCGGAAGGCCGTGCCGCGCCTGCTCCACGACGTCGGCCTGACGCGCGTCCGCGCCATCCATCACAACGGCCTGAACGACCTGAACGGCCTGTTCCCTTCGTTCAAGAGCGATCCCGGAGAAGAACAGCAGCCCGACCCCGGCGACCCCCGCGCGGCGGAAATCGCCGTGAATGCCTTCAAGGCCGAGTACGGCGAAGCGGCATGGGATGAGATCGACCTCCTCATCGGCACCGACCCGGACGCCGACCGGTGCGGCGTGGTGGTGAAGGTGCCGGAAGATCAGCGCGACGTCTACGGAGGCAAGGATTATTACCTCATGCCATCGGATGATCTGTGGACGCTGCTCATCTGGTACCGGCTCTTCCGGGAGATCGAGCATTACGGCGCGGTAAGGAAGCCGGAGGAGAAGTTCATCACGCTCTCGCATACGACGTCCGAGAGCCTCGTGCGGCTGGTTCGGAAATACGGCATCGGCGCGGTCAAGACGTGGGTCGGCTTTGCGGCGCTCTCGGCGGCCACACGCGACGTGTGGGAGGGCAAGCAGAAGCTCATCGCGAGCCTTCACGAAGGGCGGAACGACCGGTACGTGGACCTCTGCCACCCGTTCGTGTGCACCGCGTACGACCTCGACGATCGGCGCTCGTTCAACATCGGCGCAATGGAGCAGAGCAACGGCTTCTCGCTCCTCGGCGGTCCGCCGCCGGACAACCGCTCGCTCGGCGTCGGCGGGCACGTGCGCGACAAGGACGGAACGTTCGCGGCGTTCCTCGTCGCCGAGATCGCAGCGTGGGCCAAAGAGCAGGGCGCGAGCCTCATCGATCTGCTCGACCGCCACGTCTACCTCGACCCCGACATCGGGCTGTTCATGACGTTCTACGAACCCGACCCGCTCGACGGCGAATATCCCGGCATCGAGGGCGACCGCATCAAGCTGGCCATCCTCCGCCGCGCGCTCGCGCTCTTTCAGCTCGCGCTCGCCGGCGACCTCGAGATCGGGGGCCTACCGGTCAAGTCGGCCACGATCTACCGGACCGGGAAGTACGACTCCATCTATCCGGCGACGTGGCACTTCCAGTTCCCCGACGAGGGGATCCGGTTCTATTTCGACGATGAAAAGCTCAACCACCTGACGATCCGTCCCTCCGGCACGGGCAACTCGCTTCGTTTCCACATCCAGCTTCACACCGTCCCGGCGGCGGACGGGCTCGTGGCGGCGAAAAAGGCGCTCAAGGAACGGGGAACGGCTCTCATGGACGCCCTTCGTGAGGTGCTCAAAGCGCCGCGCCGATAAGCGCCGCGCCGATAAGCGGGGCGCGATCGGGGATCCGGGGCGTCCCGCTTTCGGAAGGCGGCGTCGGCTCCACCGGGCGACGCTCGTCCACCGGGCGACGCTCGTCGGATGCGCCTCAGGTCCGCCAACCGCGACGGTTTCACCGGATGGGATATGATGCGCGCTTATAGGGAAGCAGCGGTGCGGCTCGTCCGCGAAGGCGGGATCATCGCGAAAGACATGATCCGCCGCATCGACATCCGCGCGGACAAGGGGCAGGGCGACTTCGTCACGACGGCCGACCTGACGGTGGAGGCGCACATCCTCTCGCAACTCGGGCGCGCCTTCCCCGAACACGGCTTCTTTTCGGAAGAGCGCGGCGGCGAGCGCACCGATGCGGAGCACGTGTGGGTGCTCGATCCCATCGACGGGACGAAGCATTACGTGCGCGGCAACCCGATGTATTCGGTGTCGCTGGCCCTGCTTCGGGACGGGACCTCGGTGCTCGGCGTGGTGTACCTTCCGGAGGTGGAGCAGTTTTACGTGGCGGAGCGTGGGGCGGGCGCGACCCTCAACGGGCGTCCCCTGCGCGTCTCGGAGGAGACGGCGGTCGAGCGGGCGATGCCGTGCGTCGAGATCCCGAGCCGCCACGCCGGCGGGGAGGAGCAGCGGTGGGCGTTCGAACGGCTGGAAGCGCTCATCCGCCACACCCAGCGCGTGCGCATCGTCGGCGTCAGTTCCATCGGGCTGTGCCTGACGGCCGCCGGCGCCTTCGACGTGTACGTGAACCTCGGCAGCGGCTGGAAGCCGCACGACGTGGCCGCCGCCCGTCTCATCATGACCGAGGCCGGAGGGCGGTACGAGACGGCGGGGCAGCGCATCGTCGCCGGGCCGGAGACGCTGTTCGGCCGGGTGAAAGCCGTGCTCATGGACGACGGACCGGAGGAACGACTTCAGGAGCCGAGGGCGTCGAGATAGGTGCGGATGCGCTCGGGCTCGAGACCGCGTGTGCCCTCGGCGTTTCGCACGGCGTCGGCGGCCACGGCCTGCCCGAGACGGACGGCGGCGTGGAGGTCGAGCCCGGCGAGCAGCCCGAAGAGCAAGCCCGCATGCGCGGCGTCCCCCGCGCCGATGGTGGGACCCGTGGCCGGACCGAAGCGGGTCGTCAGCGGCGACACTGACGCGTGAAAGAGGCCGGCGTCGCTCCTATGCAGCCGCGCCCCGTCGCCGCGCCAGACGTACGCGCCCGAGTGGTCGTGGACGTGCAGGACACCCTCGAACGCCTCCCAGAACCGGGCTTCCACGCTATTGTACTCCTTCCGATTCATCGACACGAAGTCCGGCGGCGCGCCTTCGGAGAGGCACCGTACGAGCGAGGGCACGTCGATGTCCACGGCGATGCGGATGCCGGGAGAGGTCGTCCGGAGCGTGGTGATGATCTCGCGGTAGAGCGTCTCCACGCCGAGCGGAGCCGAGCCGGCGAGCACCACGAGCCCGGTGGGCGGGCTGCGGCGGAGGCAGGCAAGCACGACCGTCTGCTCGAGGTCGGACCAGTGGAGCCGGGGACTGAAATTGAGCAGGTCGGTCCGGTCCCGTTCGTCGAAGAGGTGGATGCACCGGCGGTCGGCAATGAGGCCCTCCCGCGGGGGGAAGGTTTCATACGTGAGCGTGATGCGCCGCATCTCCCGGCGCTGAAGGGCCTGCACGAACACGGCGCCGGGTGTGAGGGCGGGGGAGGCGTCGTCGCGGGGCCGGCTCTCGGAGAGGAACGTGACGAGCGTGGCGCGGAGCTCGTCGCGGCGGGCGGGCGTCGCGACGGGGGAGGCGCCGAGCAGCCGATCGAAGACGCGCGCGACGTTGGTGGCCTTGCCGCCGGCATAGAGCGCCTTCACGCGGGGGCGCATCTTCGCGTCGTGCCGGGGGACGTCGAGGAAGGTGATCGTGCCGTGCACCGGATCGCGGCGCGCGTAGCCCGTCTCCGGCGACGGCTCGAGGCCCCATATCTCATCCGCGGCGGGCGCGAACTCGAAGATCGTGACGGCAGGGATGACGTCGAGCCTCATGAGCGTTTTCGGACCGGACCGGAAGCAACGGACGGGCGGTCATTCTAAGAAACGCGAAGCGGCTCTACAAGCATCCGACGAAAAAGAGCGGCGGGACGGGGCCTAAGCTTCACGTTCCGGGAATGTCGAGCACGTTCTCGATGGCGTTGACGAGGATTTCGGCGTCGCGCTCGTAAATTGCGTCGGTGGGATGACAGCCGTCGCGCGTGTCTTCGGGCGCAAGCGTCGGAAAACGCTCGATGCGCACGAAACCGTCCGGGAAATTCGCTTCGAGATAGTCCACGAGCTCGACGGCCACTTCGGGACCATAAGGGCCGGGGGTTTCGCAGGAATCCTCGGTATAGTCGGACATCGGGTTGATCAGGATGGGCGCGCCCCGGCTGATGCGCTGCAGGAGGGTCAGCAGATCCGCCACCTGTTCCTTTTGAGCGAGGGAGGCCGTGGGCGTTTCCTGCCCCTGAATGCCGATCATCCAGTAAATGAAGGTCGGGCGTTCGTGGTTTTGCTGGGAAAAGGAGTACTGATTGCGCAACCCGCTGAAAAGATAGTCGCGGTCGTCGGGGCGCGGGCTCACGAAGATCTTCTCATCCTTTTGGAGCACGTTCATGGGGGCGAAGACGCCGGCATAGCCGATTCGCTCCGTGGCTTCGGCGGTGCCTTTCGTATTGCTGAAGCCGACGACGAAGCCGAAGTGGGTCAGGCCTTCCGGCGCTTTTTGCGCGAATCGGGAGACGTTGGCGGAGGGGCTTTCCCGTTCGTCGATACCCACGGTTTGCCCGCCGGTGTCGCACCCGAAGAGGAGGAGGCTGAAAAAGAGGAAGAGGAGGGGCGTCGGGCGGGGTGAGCGGAGAGAAGGAACGTGTAGGGTGGTGGCTTCAGAGGGCATGGGCGGTCCGGGTTAAGGGTGGCGATGCGGGGAGCGCGTATCTCTCTGTAGTGTCCGGCGCCGGGCGGGTGTTACGGGTTCGGCGGGTTCTCAGAGCGTTTTCGTCGCCGCGAATTGTGCGCCGAGCTTTCGGCAGAGACGTTCGAGGAAAAGCCGGTCGGTCTCGTCGAAAGCGGCCGGGGCGTCCGAGTCCACGTCGAGGACGGCGAGGAGGCGGCCCTCCGGCGTGAGGACGGGCACGACGATCTCCGAGCGGGTGGAAGAAGAGCAGGCAATGTGCCCGGGGAACGCCTCGACGTCCGGGACGAGCCGGGTGCGCCGCTCGCGGGCGGCGGCTCCGCACACGCCCTGACTGAAGGGGATGCGGAGGCAGCCATGCCCCCCCTGATACGGTCCGATAACGAGCAGATCCGGCGCAACGGCGCGGTAAAACCCCGTCCAGTCGAAATGCGGGAGGCTATGATGGAGTTCGCACGCCACCGTCGCCATCGCGGCGATCCAGTCGCCTTCGCCGTCGAGGAGGGCATCGATGCGGGCGAGCGTCTCTTCGTACCGCGCGGCGCGGTCGGTCTCAGTGGGCATCGGGGCGGGCATGCGTCGGGCGGGGGTCAGGGCTTCACCTTCACGCCGCGCCAGAACGCGACGCGGTCCTTGATCTGAGCAGCGGCGGGTTTGGGGTCGGGATAAAACCACGCGGCGTCTTTGTTCCGCGCGCCGTTCACGACGATGGAAAAATAGGAGGCCACTCCTTTCCACGGGCACGTGGTTCGCGTCTCACTGGCCTCAAAATAGGCGGGATTGATCGCGTCCGCCGGGAAATAATGGTTGCCTTCGACGACCACGGTGTCGTCACTCTCGGCCACGACGGTCCCCTTCCAGATTGCTTTCATGAAAACCTTTGATCAGTCCGGTGAATGGATGGCGCGTATTCCGGAAGGGGGTTCTACTCGGCCGCCGCCGATGCGTTTCGTGGGGGCCGGAGGATGGATTTCACCTATTGTTCGAAAGTGCTTTTTGTCTTATGATGCGCAGCCGATACCTGTGAGGACGAACGACGAAAGAACCGTCAACGAGAAGAGGTTGCCATGAGGGTGCAACGAGAAGATATTTTTTTCATGATGCGGGAAGTGTTCCGGGCCGCCTTCGATCTGCTCGAAGGGAGTGATGCGCTCACCGACACGGTCAGTCATGTGCAGACGGCGCATCTGAACGCGCTGCATCGGTCGCTCGAGGATCTCGTCGCCATCCGACAGGCCTTCGACGACGACCATCCACGGGCGTTATGAGCGGAGAAGTGCGGCGTGGTCGTTCCGACCGAAAGGGGGGCGGGCTTCATGCACAGGCTTGCCGGAATAGCGTGTGGGATCGTGGCCGGTGGGGGCGTCCTCATCGCCGTAGCGGGCATGTTCCGTTTCTCGCTCGGGTGGATCGTCGCGGGAGCGGGGCTCTACGTGCTCGGTGGTGCGCTGGGGGAACGGTTTCGAAAGGGCCGCGCGAAACGGTGAACGAACCTGTCGCATGCGTGCGAATTTCCGGGAATCGAGCGTTTACGTATAGGCAAGGGCGCGGCCTCCGAAGCGGGGCGGCGCGTGCGCGCGAACGATCATTTTCAGGACCGGCCGTTACATGCACCTCTCCCCGAAAGAAACCGTCGAACTGGTTTTTCAAACCCTGGAAAAAAGGTTTCCGGGCGTCCTTTTCGCCGTGCGGCTCGTCGCGCCCGTGCTGGCCGACCTTGCGGAGGAGCCGGGTCGCCGGAGCATCGAGGTCGTGTGGCTGAAGGGGCCCGGCCGGGAAGCCGTGGCCGAAGCCGTCGAGCGTTTTCAGGGCATCGAATGGGATCCGCGCACCGGCAGGCTTCGCCGGATTAGCCACTGGCTCGTGGATGCGAACGGCGGGTTGCGGCGCGTCACGTACGGCGCCGACTACATCTTCTGTGAGGGACCGCTCGATGCGTGATCGGCGAGGCCTCAAACATCGGTGCGGCTGACGAGCCTGGGCCCGCCCGCCGCACCGACGTCAAACGAATCGAACGTTTTTGAAGGTCAGAGCGCTTCTTCGCCAACCGGGAGCAGCTCCACCTCGATGACCTGGTCGCTGAAGTCAGGTTTTCCACCATAATCTTCGAGGAGCCAGTAGCCGTTGCTGTCCGTCTCGGTCCACCCGTTGCCACCATACGTCTGGTTTTCGGAGTCCCATGAGGTAGAGCCGTAGCCGTTCTGTTTGGTGTCGGAGAGCTTTTCGTCGCTGAAGAAGAGATCCTCGAAGGCGATGCGCCAGACGCCGGGGCGATTGGGGTTCTCCTGAATCATCGCGTACTTCCCCTCGGTCATCTCTTCGAGATTCCCCACGTCGGAGACCAGGGCTTCGCGGGTATATTCGTAGGTGCCGTGCGTGATCGGGATCACATGCCCCTCCTCTTCGCACGAGAAGTCGGCGTCGACGGCCATGATGAAATTCATCGTAGTGCCGGGGTCGAGGACGATGTCCTGCGGTTCGGTGGTGGCGCCGTCTCGGTTGTGGCCGGGTGTGAAGATGAGCTCCGGCTCGGGCTGATCCTCCGGGGCCGTGTCGGGCAAGATGCGCTGAAGGTAGATTGCCGAGCAGTATCCGGCCATCGATTCGAGGAAGGAGACGCGGAGCGTGCTCGGTTCGGTCACCTCGAGGATGCCGTCGTCGAGGAAACCCGCTTCGTCCGACTCGGAGCGTATCTCGTGCTCGTTGATCGCATAGTAGCCGATCGACTCGACGGCGAAGGTAGAGGCGCTGGTGAGATAGACGCGGGCCTCATAGGAGCCGCCCTGATACGCGCCGGTGATGTAGCCCTGCGTTCCGTTGACGCGGTCAATGGTTTCTTCGAGCGTATCGTCCGGATACTCGCGCTGGAGCCGGCGCGTCCGAGAGAGGACGGCGTTGTGCCCTGAGCGGGCGATCTCACGGGCCACCATCTGGCCCTGCCGTTCCGCCTGTCGCCAGTCGGTCTGAACGGAGGATTGTTTGTACTGGAAGAGCAGCGTGCTGCCACCGATGATGGACGCCGTCGCCAGTAAGATTGCAAGCTTACCCATAAGAACCTCCCTGCTGCAGATGATCTGGAAATAAAACCCTCTCGGGTATGCCTTCCCCTCCGGGCATGCCTGGTCAGTTTGGAATGAGGAGTGTGGAGCCGTAATAGACTTTGCGCACCGCCGTCGTTTCGGTTTCGAACGGAGTCACCATCGAGAAGCGGATGCGTGTGTTGAGGATCGCCGCGGGGTCGGCGGTCGCCGTCGCCACGGGATCGGCGACCGGGGCGGCGTCCCGGTCGAGCATCTCAATCTTGAAGAAGCCGATCAGCGACGAACTGCCCCCCGCGTCCTGCCATACCCCCCCGTCGTAGCGCACCGAGCGGGAAAGACGAAACACGTCGATGGTCTCGTGATCGATGACGCGGACGCCGGTCTTGTGGAGTTGATAGCGGGTGTCGATGCGGATGGTGTCCGGGGGCGTCACGCCGGTGTCGAGCGAGTCGCGGGAGAACGTATAGTCGATGGTCACTTCGGCGGAGTCGATGGGGTTGGTGAAGGGGACCTCCTTCGTCTTGTCGATGTTTTCTCCCAGTTTGAGGAGGTCCTCCTCCATCCACGTGGCCAGGTCGGATGCCTGGTTCTTGACCATGTAGGTAGAGGTTTGCTCCAGGTTCATGCCGGAGAGCTTCAGTTGCAGGCTGAGCAGCATCAGCATCACCGTGGCGCCGACGAGCGCAGCGCTCATGTTGTCGAACAAGAGGGTCATGCATGCATACGGTCTGGGAGCGGAGCCCGCGAGGCGCCCCGGCTCAGAATTCGTAGGAGAAAATGCGGGACAACTGCACCGGCTGCGCGAGGTAGGGTTCGAGGTCGCTGCCGGGCCAGGTGTCTTCGACCGTGACGGTCACGGCCTTGCTGAAGGTGCGGCCGTCGAAGCGTTCGAGGTTTTCATCCACGTAATAGACTTCCACATCGACGTTGAAATAGACCGTGTCGACGCCCATCGCGAAGGGGATGAGGGCGGTCTGCATCTTGTGGAAGTCGTCGATGTCGTCGCACAGGTCGACGCCCGCGCCGAAGACGCTGCACCCCTGGCCGGGGGTGAAGTGGTCCGTGGCGTTGACGAAGGAAAAAAGGTCGAGGTCCTCGAGCGTGCCGGTGACGGCGCCATCGACGACGGCCTGATCGAACGGACGGGCGCGGATGACCTCCATGACTTCGAGGGCCACGGAGCCGGCCATCTCTTCGATTTCGCGGGTGACGTCTCGTTGCTGGTTAAAGACGTACTGTTGCTGGACGTTCAGCGTATAGGTGGTCACCAGCATGATGGCTACGAAGGCGAGCAGCGTTTGCGGCATGATTCGTACCGGGCGAAAATGAGCGACGAATGCGGCGGCAACCTGAACGGGATCTGCCTTCGGCTTGAAGGGAAGGCAGGAGGGCGGGTTTTTCCGGTTCGGTCGAGCCGCTCTCTATCCGAGGTTCGTTTTTGGGAAAAGGGGGTATGGTTTTGATCGTCGTGATCCGGACAATCTTAAACGAACCCTGCTCTTTTTCGCGGACATTTCCACAAGCGCCCGACCCGCCAAAAAAGAAGGAAGGCGCGCCGGAGCACGCCTTCCTTCTCCTGATTAGAGGGTATCGGACCGATGGAGCCGGATCAGTTTTACTGATCATTTTTTCCTCCCCACTGGTCGTGAGCGACGATCCATGACGAGGATTTCAGCGCGGAGAGACGAGAGGCGAGTTTGCCGATGGTCTCGGTGCTGTAATAGATCTGGGCCTGGTTCTGCATGGTAAAGTGCAGGGCTCCGCGGGGGACCTCGGCTCCTTCGCCGTCATCGCCGTCGTCGCTCTCGCCGGCATCATCGGTATCGCCGCCGTCGTCGTCGTCGAAGTCGCCGCTGTCGTCGTCGAAGTCGCCGCCATCGTCGTCGTCCTCGTCGTCGCTCCCGTTCGATTCAGCGCAGGAGCCGACGTAGTCGCCGTGCGCGAGGTGCGCATCGACGGCGGGTTCGGCGATAATGATCGTATGCGCGTTGTCGACGTTGCCGGGCGGGATGTGACAGATGGTCACCTGGTTCTGACCTTCGTCCTCGTCGTCGGAGACGCAGTCGTCCTCGTCGTCGCCGTCGTCGTCGTCCTCGTCGTCGCCGCACACGTCG
>JALSSK010000293.1 GCA_026984335.1 Rhodothermales bacterium | reverse complement strand
CGGGCGTCCGGTCAGCATGGCCTACCTCCAGGCCGCCAACGACGCGCACCCCGACGCCTTCATCCTGACCGACACCCACACGCTCGAACACCTGCCCCTCGAAGCGCCGCCCCGCGAAAAGCTTGGCTGGGGGCTGCTCGACCCCGGAGTCCCCGCCCCGGTCGATGCCGCTTTCTACCGCCGGCGTCAAAAGCGGGTGGGGACAGCGCTGACCCTCCTTCAACGCAAGGGCTTTCCCCATCTCACCTCCTTCCGCGACCTCGAACATCCCGACCTCCAACGCGCGCTCGAGGCGCTGCCCCGCCGCTATCGTCCTCTCGTCCGATACCTCGTCAGTGAAAACCGGCACGTGCACAAGCTCGTCTTCGCCATCCGAAAGAAGGACTGGCAAATGTTCGGCGCGTTGCTGTTGATCTCGCACGCCTGCCGCCGCAACGACTGGGGCATCACCACGCCCGAGGCCGACTTCATCGTGGATCAGGTGCAGGCCATGACGCTGGAGGGGCTCTATGGCGGTTGCATGAGCGGGCGGGGCGGCGGCGTGCTCGTCGTCGGGCAGCCCTTCACCATCCCCGAGGCCTTCGAGCGCATACAGGACGCCTTCGAAACGCGATTCGAACGCGCCCTGCGCGCAATACTGCTGTAGCCCCGTGCGTTTATGCCCCGGCGTCCCCCTCCGATGGATCCTCCGGCGCAAAACGAGGGTATGACTTTTTCTATCGTCCTTTTCCGGGGTTCCGCGACGACGAGACCGCACGCGCCCGTAACCGCTCGGCGCCTCGGATGCGCCAACGTCCTCCGGAATCCAGAATCTCCAAACCTTCTCTATGGCATGAGCGAATTCGATCTGGCGTTCGTCAATGAACAGATTGCGCAGGAGAGCGCATTCATCGAAGACCTGTTGACGGAGATCAGCCGCGCGATCGTCGGGCAGCGCTACATGGTCGAGCGTCTGCTCATCGGGCTGCTCGGCGGCGGCCACGTGTTGCTCGAAGGCGTGCCCGGCCTGGCCAAGACGCTCACCGTCAGTTCCCTCGCCCGGGCCATCGGCACCCGCTTCCAGCGCATCCAGTTCACCCCGGACCTTCTGCCGGCCGACCTCCTCGGCACCCTCGTCTACAACCAGAAGGAAGGCAACTTCTTCATCAAGAAGGGCCCCATCTTCGCGAACATCATTCTCGCCGACGAGATCAACCGCTCGCCGGCGAAGGTGCAAAGCGCGTTGCTCGAAAGCATGCAGGAGCGGCAGGTCACCATCGGCGACACCACGTTTCCGCTCGAAGAGCCGTTCCTCGTGCTGGCCACGCAGAACCCCATCGAGCAAGAGGGCACGTACCCGCTCCCCGAGGCGCAGGTGGACCGTTTCATGATGAAGATCAAGGTCGGCTATCCGTCGCGGGACGAAGAGCTGGAGATCATGCGGCGGCAGGCCCGCACGGGCGACAAGGCGGCCCTCCGCGCCGTGGTCACGCCCGGGCAGATCCTCTCGGCCCGGCGCGTGCTCAACGAGCTTTACATCGACAAGCGGGTGGAGCAGTACATCGTCGATCTGGTGGTGGCCTCGCGCGAGCCGGAGCACTACCGCCTCTCCAAGCTCGCGCCGCTCATCGAATACGGCGCTTCCCCGCGCGCTTCGATCTACCTGAACCTGGCCGCCCGCGCCCACGCCTTCCTCCATCACCGCGCCTACGTCACCCCCGAGGACGTGCGCTCCATCGCCATGGACGTGATGCGCCACCGCATCGCCATCACGTACGAAGCCGAGGCCGAGGACATCACCGGCGAGCACATCGTTCAGCGCATCCTCGAGACCGTCGAGGTGCCCTGAGCCGACGAGGGCCGCCCCCGATCCGCCATCCCAAAGCCGACCTGGATCATGCCGCATCAGCCGAAAATATTTCAGAAGGAGTCGATCACCGTTGCCTTCATGGTGGAGCAATTGCGCCACACGGTGGGGATCGACATACAGGCCCTCAACGACGTGGACACCTCTGAGCGCGAGGTGGTCGAGAGCACGTTGCACCGCCCGGGTCTGGTGCTGGCCGGCTACGTGGATCTGTTCACCCACCACCGGGTGCAGATCCTGGGCAACACCGAAAACAGCTATCTGCGCAGCCTCACGCCGGAGGAGCGCCGGAAAGCGTTCGGCAACCTGCTCAAGTTCTCCATCCCGTGCATCATCCTGACCGAAGGCAACGACCTCGAAGACGACCTCGTGGAGATGGCCACGCAGGCCGGCGTCCCGCTCTTTCGCACGACGCTCACTTCCGTGAACTTCATGGCGATCCTGCGTGATTTCCTGCTCGACCAGTTCGCCCCGCAGCAATCGATCCACGGCGCCCTGGTGGACGTCTACGGCATCGGGCTGCTGATCACGGGCAAACCGGGCATCGGGAAGAGCGAGGTGGCGCTCGATCTCGTCGAACGCGGGCACCGGCTCGTGGCGGACGACGTGGTGATCGTGACGAAGAAGGACGCGCAGGTGTTGATGGGCTCGGGCACGGAACTCGTCCAACACTTCATGGAGATCCGGGGCCTCGGCCTGATCGACGTGCGC
>JALSSK010000292.1 GCA_026984335.1 Rhodothermales bacterium | reverse complement strand
GCGAGGCGCGGGACCTGCTCCAGGCGGCCCTTCAGTCGGCGGATCCCGACCCCGCCTTCGTCGAGGCGCGGGTGCAGACGGCAAGCAACCGCCTCGTCGTCCTTCCCGGCATGCCCGAGCCTGTCGTCTTCGCCAATGCGGGCGACGACCCGACCGCCGACGAGCTCCGCCTCACCGAGGACGCCCGCGCCGTCGAGGCTTTCCTTTCCGGCGCACTCGACCCCTTCCCCGCGCTCACGTCGGCCGCCCCCGCGCTCCGCATCGCGATGAACGACCTCGGCCCCTTCCCCATCGTCCTCGACCCGCCGCCCGTGTCCGTACCCGAGGCCCGCGACCGGTTGCACGCCGCCCTCCGCGCCGCCGACCCCGACCCCGCTTTCGCCGACGCCATCGTGACGCGCATCGCCGAAGAACTCATCATCCTTCCCGGGACGGAAAACACCTCCGTTGTCGTCGGGGCCACGCCCGAGGACCGCACTACCCTCTTCGAACTCGAACTCGACGAAGACCGGCCCGCCCTCGCCGCCGACGACGCGGGCGCCGCGCCCGGCCCCCCGACGCGCTTCGTCCGCTCGACGGTCTTCGGCGAGGTCTACGTCCGCGCCCTCGAACTGGCCTCCGAATCCCTCTTCACCGACCCCTTGACTGCCGTTCGGAAGCAGATCGGGTGCGCCCGCTTCAGCGCCTTCGCCGAGGGTTCACGGACGCCCCGGCGTTTCCGGTGCCGGCCCGATCTCGCACTCATGGGCCTCACTTCGGAAGAGGACCGACGGCGCGAGCGGATACGGCTCACGCCCACGTTCACGTCCACCCGATACGGACATCCGGCCTTCGCCCAACTTCGCCGGAGCACCGCCAAAGAGATCCGCACCGGGGCCGAGGACGGCGCGGAGATGGGCGTTTTCAATCAACTTAAAGAACCGCAGCGGGAAGCCAACCTCCGCGCCGCGCTCGACGAGTACCTTCGCTTTGGATTAGCGTCCGGCCTGTTTTTTATCACGTGAGGAGACTGTTATGAAGGGCGACTTCACCCGTACGACATTCGACGCCGCGAAGCATTATCACGGCGTCCGCATGCAACAGGGCCGCGTCCTGCTCGACGCCGACTGGAACGAGCATCAGGACATCGCGGACCACCTCGACCACACCACCCACCTCGACGTCCTCGGAGCCTGCGGCGCGCCCCTCCACGATCCGGGCTTTGGGATCACCCTCGACGGAGACGGCCTTTTGCGCATCGGAGCCGGGCGGATGTACGTGGACGGCTTCCTCTGCGAGAACGAAGCCGAGGTCGGCATCGACGAACAGCCCGACCTTCCCGGCTATGCGGTTCCCCCCGCCGGCGAGGACGACGAGAGCGGCGTCTACGTCGCCTATCTCGACGTTTGGGAGCGGCACGTCTCCGCACTCGAAGACGCAGCGCTCCGAGAGGTGGCCCTCGGCGGCCCGGACACCACCACGCGTATGCAGACCATTCGGCAGGTCAGGCTCCTCCGCGTGGACGACCTCGGGGCGGACGTGCACTGTCTGAGCGACCTCGAAGCCTGGAACACGCTGACGGCGCCGAGCACCGGAACCCTGTGCGCCCGGGCGGAGCCCTCCGAGGGCACCGACGACCCCTGCCTCGTGCCGGCGCAGGCGGGTTTCCGCGGGCTGGAGAACCAGACGTACCGCGTCGAGGTGCACCGCGTCGGACCCGGCGATGAACTCGGGTTGAAATGGTCGAGAGAGAACGGCTCGGTGGTCTTCTCCTGGCTCGAGCAAAACGGCGACGATCTCACGCTCGCCTCCACGGGTCGCGACGACGTGCTCGGTCTCGCGCCCCTCGACTGGATCGAGCTGACGGACGACGACCACGAACTGAGGGGAGAAGCCGGACTCCTCGTTCAGGTGTTGAACGTGAACGGCCTCGTGGCCACCATCGACCCCGGCGGAGCGACCATCGACCTCGGCGACTTCGGCGCGAACCCGAAGGTGCGGCGATGGGACATGGCCGAGGGCGAGATCGCGTATACGCCCGCCGACCCGGAGGTGTACCTCGACCTCGAAGACGGCGTGCAAGTCGCGCTCAAGCCCGGCGCGTTCCGCGTGGGCGACTACTGGTCGTTCCCGGCGCGCGCCGCGACGGCGGACGTCGAGTGGCCGAGCGACGATACGGGCGCCCCGGCGTGCGTCCCCCCGCACGGCATCGCGCACCACTATTGCCGCCTCGCCGTGCTCTCCTTCGACGGCGCCGCATGGACCGTCCTCGAAGACTGCCGCCCGCTCTTTCCACCGCTCACCGAGGTGGCGCACTTCGCCTACGTCGGCGGCGACGGTCAGGAGGCCCTGCCCGGCGACGCCCTCGCCCATCCGCTCGAAGCCGCCGTGTGCATCGGGCAGACCCCCGTCGAGGGCGCGCGTGTGCGGTTCCGCATCCTCGACGGCGCGGGGGGTACCCTCGCCGGCGGCGGCCTCTCCGGCTCCGACGTCACGCTCGATACCGGCCCCGACGGCCTCGCCGCGTGCGTGTGGACGCCCGACGCCGACCTCTCCCGCCCGCATCAAAGTGTGGAGGCGAC
>JALSSK010000291.1 GCA_026984335.1 Rhodothermales bacterium | reverse complement strand
GCGAGCCTCAACCTACGTCCTGCTCAAATCCGAAGTGCATCCCGCACTGATCTACGTCGGGCGTCGAGACGGTCTGGAGTTGTTGCGGTATACCAGGGCCGGCTGGCGTCTGAAGCCCGTCGCAGGCGTGGAGGAGGACATCCGCTCCATGGTCGAGGAGGAGGACGGGACGTTGTGGGTTGGCACCAAGCATGAGGGGGTTTTGCGTCTGCGCTTCGATGAAGGGCTGGGCGCTCCGCCCCGGCAGCAACGCTTCGGCGCCTCGGACAGTCTCGTCGAAAAAGGTCTGACGGTCATCAAGGTGGGAGGACGTCCCCTGTTTTTCTCGGACCGGGACAAGCGGCTATTGCGCTATCGTGGGGAGGTTGGGGAAGCGGAACCGCGATTCTTTCCCGACCCGGAATTGACGGCTCTGGTGGCGGCGGAGCAGGATACCCTGAAGGTTTTGAAGGAGGATGATGCGGGCAACGTATGGATGGCCTACAACGACCGTGTGGAGCTTGCGGTGCACCGGCCCGAAGGGGGATATGCGCGGAGGAAGATCCCCAGCCTTCATTTCCCCAGGATGAACATCGAGACGATTTACCCCGAGGCCTCTACCACGTGGTTGAGCAGCGGGAATATCTTGCTCCGATACAACGCCGCTCTTGACCGGTCCGAGCCGATGCCGCCCCGCGTGATGGTTCGGCGCATGGTGCTGACCGGGCGCGACAGACTGATCTTCGGGGGCGCGTTTGCTTCCACGGGAGCAGTGGTTTCGAGATATCAGGATGATGCGTCCGTGCCGGTGCTGGCTCCCGATGAGCAAGACATCGGTTTTGAAGTGGCGTCGCCCTCTTTCGGGCGCCCGGAGGAGATCCGCTACCAGTATTTTCTTGAAGGGCGGGATGAGGCGTGGTCGGCGTGGACGGCAGAGCCTCGGCAGGCCTATCACAGTCTGAAGCCGGGTGTGTATCGGTTCCACGTGCGGGCGCGCAATGCGCAGGGGGTCGTGGGCGAGGAGGCCGTCTTTGCTTTTCGCATCCTTCCGCCCTGGTATCAGACGTGGTGGGCCTATGCGCTCTACCTGCTGGCGGGTTCGGCGCTGCTCTGGTTCACGTGGAAGTACGTGCAGATGGTGCAGGCGCATCGTCTGGCCAAGCAACACGCGATCGAACTGGCGCGGGAGCGACTCGTCAACGAGCGCTTGCAGCAGGCGAACGAGCACCTGCAACTCGCCAACGAGCGGCTCAAGCAGGCGAACAAGCTGAAGGATGAGTTCCTCGCCACCACCTCGCACGAGCTGCGGACGCCGCTGACCGCCATCCTCGGCTTCACGGAAGTGCTGAAGTACGAGGTCCCGGAGGATGCGCCGTATCGCGAGTTTCTGGGCATCATCGAAGAGAGCGGCAACCGCCTGATGCAGACGCTCACCTCCCTCCTTGAAATCGCCAAGTTGCGGGCGGGTGTGCTGGACATCAACCTCGAACCGGTCGATCTGGCCCGGCAGGCGCAGGACGTGGTGCGGATGCTCTCGGAACTGGCAAGGAAAAAGGGGCTCGTGCTCGAACTCGTCCCGCCGCCGGAGCCGCTCTATGCCTTGCTCGACGAGCATGCCTATGAGCGCATCCTGAGCAACCTCATCGGAAACGCGGTCAAGTTTACCGAAAAGGGCCGCGTGGTCATCGGCTTTGAACGGGCGGGGAATCAGGTGCGCGTGCATATTCAGGATACCGGCATCGGCATCGCGGAGACCTTCTTGCCGCATCTGTTCGAAGAGTTCCGGCAGGAGTCCGACGGGCTTTCGCGTTCGCATGAAGGCACGGGGCTCGGACTGGCCATCACGGCCCGGCTCGTCAAGCTGATGAATGGCGAGATCACCGTACGAAGCCACAAGGGGAAGGGCAGCATCTTTACCCTCTCGTTCCCCCTCCACGAGCCGAAGCGCGCGCCGAAGCCCGGAAGCCGGTCGCTCGGTTCGGGCGATGGATTGCCCTCGGGCACGGTGGCGGGGTAAGGCGGCGGCGGTTGCGTTTCGGGGAGGGCTGCGCTATACTTTTCGCGTCCACGACGCACGGCCCCCGAAGACGCATGGCCCCTGCGCTGATCGAGGGCTCCCGCCGCTTCCCTCAGGCCATAGCGATCGTCGATCGTTTGCGCGGCGCGCGGTTGATCCCGCCCGCTGCGACGTCTTCCCGCCGGGCGGCCGCGCCGATGAACCCCGCCTCTTTCGCCCCTTTGCTTCCTCGAGAAACATGCGCCTTGTCCTCGTGCTCCTTCCCGCCCTTCTGACAATGATGGCGGCCTGCCGTTCGGGTGGCGAAGCGGTGGAGCCCGCCGATGTGATCTATACGAACGCGCGCGTGTGGACGGGTGCGCCGGAGAAGCCGTGGGCAGAGGCGCTCGCCGTCCGCGGCGAGGCGCTGGCGGCGGTGGGCGCGGCGGACGCCGTGGCGGCGTGGCGAGGGCCGGAGACACGCGTGGTCGACCTCGGCGGGCGGTTCGTCATGCCGGGCTTCATCGACAACCACGCGCACTTTCTCTCCGGCGGCTTTCAGTTGGCGAGCGTGGATCTGCGCTCGG
>JALSSK010000290.1 GCA_026984335.1 Rhodothermales bacterium | reverse complement strand
GATCCGCCGCCGACGTTGAAGGCCGGCGTCCGGGAGTGAGTCGCGGCGTCATCACGGGGCGACGGCTGTTCCGGCTTGCTGGACGAACGGAGCGCGGGCCTCGGCCTGGGCCCGTGCCTCGAGATCCAGAACGGCTTTCGTCTCGTCGAAGAGTTCTTTCGCGCGCTCCCGGCTGCACGCGATGCACAGCACGCCCAGCTTGCCGTACTGGGAGAGCGCGCCGATGAGATGGAAAAACACCCCCTGCTGGGTGGCGGCGTTATAGTGAAGGTCATGCTCCACGGCGATATCGACGAGGTCCTCGGGGGTGAGCCCCCGATAATCCGGAGCGCACAGGTTGTCCGAGGCGTAATAGTAGCACGGTTGGCCCGTGGGAGAGAAATACAGCCCCGTTTCGGTGTCATAGTGCCCGTCGGTGAGAAACTCGAGCATGAGGAACGGGTGTGTGGTGCCGCCCTTGCGCAGGTTGATCTCGATGGCATAGTGATCCCACCCGCCCTCCGCCCGTGGCGCCGACACGAAGTCGACGCCGTAGCGACCAAGCACGCCATGGGCGCGGAGCACCTCCCCGACGCGCCGACCGGCCTCCTGCACATCGATCCGGTAGGCATCATCGGCAGGGAAGGAACAGCCGAGGAAAATTTGTCCCGACGGACCGCCGAGCACCTGATCGTGCGTGGAGACGCAGCGCACCTGCGCCAGCGGGTTGATGCGTCCCTGCATCGAAGGGGAGCGCTTGTTTTTTCCTTCGATGAACGCCTCGACGATCCCGCCCATCTCGGTAAACTTCCGGAGATATTCCTCCCAGGTCTCCGTGGCGGCTTCGAAACGCAACCGCGTCGGAAGTTGCGAACGTATCCATGCCTTGAGGGCAGGGCCCTCGGGAGCGCCCTCATACCGGAACATGGCGTTGCCCTCACCCGAGGCGCCTTCCTCCAGTTTTACCACCGCGCGTCGAAGGGTCGGGTTGCGTTGCTTCAGATGGGTGAGGGCATTCACCAGGTCATCGGGACCCCGGAGGTTCTCGTACCCGTCGGGGAGCAGGATGCCCGCCTCCCGGAAGACCTCGCGACTGCCGGATTTGGTTCCGTAATATGAAAGGGCCGGATCGGCTGCGTACAGCGGGATGCCGAGCCGCACGGCGAGCGTCCGCTCGATGTCCGTGGCGTTGAAGCAGGTCATGTGCGCCGCTTCGGGGTAGCTGATGGCCGAACGGATCCGCCGCAGCAATCTCGGACGCTCCAGTATTTTTTGGGAAAGGGGCCGGATGGAGGTGTCATAGCACGTGAAGAGATGCAGCCGCTCACGAGCATGACGCACCGGAATGCCGGGCAGGAGGTGAAGGAAATAATCAATCGTGGGGGGCGCGATGGGTTCGCTCGTGACATAGATGACTTCCGTCCGGGGGAGGCGGAGCAGCATCAGAAGGCAGAGCATCCGCTCTTCATAATGGGAGACCCCCGCAATTTTCTCGAGCACGACCTCGTCCATGCTGAGGCTGGGGATCACGACGACCGTTCGCGGGGCGAGGGGATGGGGAA
Organism: Rhodothermales bacterium; assembly: GCA_026984335.1. Taxonomy (GTDB): domain Bacteria; phylum Bacteroidota; class Rhodothermia; order Rhodothermales; family ISCAR-4553; genus JALSSK01. The sequence continues at coordinate 6,804 of JALSSK010000290.1, read as the reverse complement.
ATATCTCCTCATAGACCGTTCGAAGATGGGCCTGCAAACGGGCAAAACGGGAAAGCTCTTCGGGCGAACCGGGAAGCGGCGCTTCGAGACTCAGACGATAAGGCTCGGGCGTCTTGTTTTCTCGCAAACCCCGGATGTGCAGGCGGGATTCCATCCGTCTCATCGGTCTGAAAGTGGCTTACTGAGACATTTGTCCGGTGGGATCGGCCCGCCACGACTGCAGGACCTTCATGTAGTTGGCCCGCTCGAAGGCCGCCGACTCCGGCACGTGCATCTGGCTCATGCTGCCGCGCATTTGCTCGACCGACTCGTACTCGTGCTCTTCCATCCAGAAGCGCAACGCTTCGAGGATGTCCTTGATGCGCCCGATGCCGTTCTTGAGGAGTTCGGAGGCCATCATGGTCACGTTCGCGCCCGCCATGAGGCCTTTGAGCACGTCCTCGTACGTGTGCACCCCGCTCGTGATCGCGTAGTCGAGAGGAACCTTGCCGTACAGAATGGCGACCCACCGCAGGGGAAGCCGCATCTCGAAGGGGGTGCTCAGCACGAGGTGCGGGACGACTTCGAGGTTTTCGAGGTCGAAGTCGGGCTGATAGAAACGGTTGAAGAGGACGAGGCCGTCCGCGCCCGCGTGATGGAGGAGAAGCGCCATGTTCGCCATCGAACTGAAATACGGCCCCAGCTTGACGGCGACGGGAATGTCGACGCTCCGCTTCACGTCTTTCACCACTTCGGTGTACATATGCTCGACGGCGCGGCCCGTCATGCCCGGATCGGTGGGGATGTAGTAGATGTTCAGTTCGATGGCGTCCGCCCCGGCCTTCTCGATCTCTTCCGCGAAAGCCGTCCAACCGCCGGACGAGACCCCGTTCAGACTGCCGATCACCGGGATGTCGACGGCCTCTTTGGCCTGCCGGATGAGGTTCAGGTATTCGTCGGGGCCGACCCGGAAGTCGTTCACCTCGGGGAAAAAGTTGAGCGCCTCGGCGAAGCTCTCGATGCCGTAGCTCAGGTAGTGGTCGAGCTGCCGGCTCTCGTGCGTGAGCTGCTCCTCGAAGAGGGAGGGCAACACGACCGCCGCCGCGCCGACGTCTTCCATCCATCGGAGGTTGTGGATCTTTTCGGTCAGCGGAGAAGCCGAAGGCACCAGCGGGTTCTTGAGCTTCATCCCGAGGTAGGTCGTGGTCAGGTCCATGGCGCGTTCCGTGCTTGGGTTGGACGTCTTCGTGGAGGTTCTTGCGCGCGGGTCAGGATTGCTCCGGCGGGTCTTCTTCATGCGGGAGCACGGCAGGCTTGATCCCGGCGGGCTTGACGCCGGCGGGCTTGATCCCGGCGGGCTTGACGCCGGCGGGCTTGACGCCGGCGGGCTTGACGCCGGCGGGCTTGACGCCGGCGGGCTTGACGCCGCCCGGAGGGGCAGGGCGGGGCGGGAAGCCGGGAGGAGGCGCGCCGGGCTTCGCTTGCTCCTTCTCGCCGTCGAGGCGGGAGAGCTCCTCGTACTTGTGCCAGTGCTTGCGGACGTACGCCTGCGCTTCCTTAAGGAATTTCTCGGCGGCTTCGGGGTTGGTCTGCCGCAGCACCCGGTATCGGTTCTCGTTGTAGATATAATCCTTCAACGGGATCGAGGGCGCTTTCGAGTCGAGTTGCAGCGGAGGCAGACCCTGCTCGGAGCGCCTCGGGTCGAAGCGGTAGAGCGGCCAGTAGCCCGACTGCGAGGCCCGTTTCTGCTGATCGAGGCCCTTCGACATGTCGATGCCGTGGGCGATGCAGTGGCTGTAGGCGATGATGAGCGAGGGGCCGTCGTACGACTCGGCTTCGAGGAAGGCTTTGATGGTGTGATTGTCGTTCGCGCCCATGGCCACCTGCGCCACATAAACATACCCGTAGCTCATTGCCAGCATGCCCAGGTCTTTCTTCGGCGTAGGTTTGCCTCCGGCGGCGAACTTGGCCACCGCGCCGAGGCCGGTTGCTTTCGAAGCCTGGCCGCCGGTGTTCGAATACACCTCGGTGTCGAGCACGAGCACGTTCACGTTCCGCCCGCTCGCCAGCACGTGGTCGAGGCCGCCGAAGCCGATGTCGTAGGCCCATCCGTCGCCGCCGACGATCCATACGTTCTTGCGCACGAGCACGTCGGCGAGGCCGAGGAGGTCGCGAGCGGCCGGTTCGTGCCGACCTTCGAGCCGGGCTTTGAGTTCGGTCACACGCGCCCGTTGCTCGGCGATGCCGGCTTCATCCGATTGATCGGCGTGGAGGAGGGCGTCGGCAAGCTCCGGCCCGACGGCGTCGCGGAGGCGGGTGAGGAGTTCCTTCGCGTACTCGAGCTGTTTGTCGAGCGCGAGCCGCATGCCGAGGCCGAACTCGGCGTTGTCCTCGAAGAGCGAGTTGCTCCATGCGGGGCCGCGTCCTTCCTTGTTCACCGACCACGGCGTGGTGGGGAGGTTGCCCCCATAGATCGAAGAGCATCCGGTGGCGTTGGCGATCAGGGCGCGGTCGCCGAAGAGCTGGCTCAGGAGGCGGAGGTAAGGCGTCTCACCGCAGCCGGCGCACGCCCCGGAGAACTCGAAGAGGGGCTCGAGCAACTGCACGTCCTTCACCTTGTGAAACTTCAGTCCCGGCGCGCCGTCGCCCGAGCCGACCCGGGGCACTTCGGGCAGATCGAGGAAGAAGTCCCAGTTCTTGCGCTCCCGTTCGCGGATCGGAAGCTGAGGCGCCATGTTGAGCGCCTTTCGTCCCACGCGGCTCTTGTCCTTGGCCGGGCAGACCTCCACGCACAGCTTGCACCCCGTGCAGTCCTCGACGGACACCTGAAGCGTGTATTTCTGTCCCTTGAGCTCCCGCCAGGAGGCGTCCCGAAACTTGAACGCTTCGGGCGCGCCGGCAAGCAGATCCTCGGGCACGACCTTCGCGCGGATGACGGCGTGCGGGCACACCATCACACACTTGCCGCACTCGATGCACAGGTCGGGTTCCCACACCGGCACTTCGAGCGCAAGGTTGCGCTTCTCCCACTTCGTGGTGCCGCTCGGATACGTGCCGTCTGCCGGGAGCATGCTCACCGGGAGGTCGTCGCCATGCCCGGCGATCATGGCCGCCGTTACGTTGCGGACGAACGCGGGCGCGTCTTCCGGGACGACGGGCGGCCGGTCGAACGCGCTCGTCACCGCATCGGGCACGTCCATCTCGTGGAGGTGCAGCAGCGCGGCGTCGACGGCGGCGTAGTTCATCCGGACGATCACCTCGCCGCGCTTTCCGTACGTCTTCCGGATGGCCTCTTTGATCTTTTCGATGGCCTCCTCTTTCGGGAGCACCCCGCTGAGCGCGAAAAAGCACGTCTGCATGATCGTGTTGATCCGCACGCCGAGGTTGTTCTCTCGCGCCACCGAATACGCGTCGATCACGTAAAACTTGAGCTTCTTGTCGATGATTTGCTCTTGCACCGAGCGCGGGAGATGATCCCAGACTTCTTCCGGGGGATAGGGGCTGTTGAGCAGAAACGTCGCGCCTTCCTCGGCCATTTCGAGGGTGTCGTACCGTTCGAGAAAGCCGAACTGATGCACGGCGACGAAGTTGGCTTTTCGGATGAGGTACGTGCTGTGGATGGGCTTCGGGCCGAAGCGAAGATGGGAGATCGTGCGCGCGCCCGCCTTTTTCGAGTCATAGACGAAATAGCCCTGCGCCCAGAGGTCCGTTTCCTCACCGATGATCTTGATCGTGTTCTTGTTCGCGCCCACGGTGCCGTCGGAGCCGAGCCCCCAGAAGACGGCGCGGGTCACGTCGCCGGATTCGAGGTCGAAGGAGGGGTCGAAGTCGATGCTCGTGTTTGTGACGTCGTCGCGGATGCCGAGGGTGAAGTGGTTCTTCGGACGCTCGGTCTTCATCTCGTCGAAGAGGCCTTTCACCATGGCGGGGGTGAATTCTTTCGAGGAGAGCCCGTAACGCCCGCCGATGATTTTCGGGAAACCCTCGAAGGGGGCGTCTCCGGCGGCCATGCCTTCCGCCACGGCCGTCACGACGTCCTGATACAGGGGCTCGCCCGCCGCGCCGGGCTCCTTCGTGCGGTCGAGGGTGGCGATCACGCGCACGGTCTCGGGCAGGGCCTGGAGGAAGTGCCGCATCGAGAAGGGACGGAACAGCCGCACCTTCAGCACCCCGACCTTCTCGCCCTTCGCCGCGAGGTGTTCGACGGTTTCCTGCGCCGCCTCCGCGCCCGAGCCCATGAGCACGATCACCCGTTCCGCATCCGGCGCGCCCACATAGTCGAAGAGCCGATACCGGCGCCCGGTGAGGTGGGCGAAGCGGTCCATCGTTTGCTCGACGATGTCGGGCGTGGCGAGGTAGTAGGGGTTGACCGTCTCGCGGGCCTGGAAATAGACGTCCGGGTTCTGGGCCGTTCCGCGGATGAAGGGCCGGTCCGGGCTGAGGGCGCGGCCCCGGTGGTCGCGCACGCGCTCGTCGTCGAGCATGGCGCGGATCTCTTCGTCGGAGAGCGGCACGATCTTCTGGATCTCGTGCGAGGTGCGGAAGCCGTCCATGACGTGGAGGAAGGGCACGCGCGAGGCGAGTGTGGCGGTCTGCGCGATGAGGGCGAAGTCCATGACCTCCTGCACCGAGTTGGCGAAGAGCATGCCCCATCCCGCCGCGCGCGCGGCCATCACGTCCGAGTGGTCGCCGAAGATGGAAAGCGCCTGCGCGGCCAGAGACCGCGCGGCGATGTGGAAGACGGTGCTCGTGAGTTCCCCGGCGATCTTGTACATGTTCGGGATCATCAGGAGCAATCCCTGGCTCGCCGTGAACGTGGTGGTGATCGATCCGGCCTGGAGCGCTCCGTGGACGGCGCCGGCCGCGCCGCCTTCAGCCTGCATCTCTACGACGCGCGGCGTCGTGCCCCAGATGTTCTTCTTCCCCTGCGCGCTCCACAGGTCGGCGAGTTCGCCCATCGGGGAGGCGGGGGTGATCGGATAAATGGCGATGACCTCGTTCGTGCGAAAGGCCACATGGGCGGCGGCTTCGTTGCCGTCCATCGTCGCGTGACGCTGTGTCATGGGCTTTCCTCTCGTTAAAAGCGTGCGTCCAGAGCTTCGATGTGTGGGGCGACGCCCCTGCTCGACCGGTCGTGCGACGCGCGAGCGGTTCCAAGAAATGCGCTCCCCCTCAACTACAACAGGGGTGGATTCCTAAATCGTTTGTAGGTCAATGACCCTCAAGCCTGTGGGGGATCCCCTTACGTTCGTCGAAGGGGACGCCCGGGAGCCGCCGCGATGATGCGTTGCGTCAGATCACGGGAAGAGAAATGACGCGGTGCATTATGAAAAGAATGTAAAACCACCAAATTGAAGATGCCGTCTGAAACAAAATGACGCGATGTGTCATAAACGAAACCGGAAACACCAGAGCGCACAAACGTCATGAAACGGATCATCAAGCGGTACGAAAACCGCAAGCTCTACGACACCGGCGACAAGGCGTACGTCTCGCTCGCCGACATTGCGGCGCTCGTGCGCCGGGGCGAAACGGTGCAGGTCCTCGACAAAAAAACGGGGGATGATCTGACGGCGCAGACGTTGATTCAGATCATCCTCGAAGAAGGCAAACGGGGCCGGAGCCTCATTCCGACGGACCTGCTCCATGACCTGCTCCGCCGGAGCGAGAGTATGCTCGATGCGGGTGTCGAACAGATACGCCATGGCGTGGACGATCTGTTGCAGGCTTCGATGGACCGGCTGAACCAGTTTTTTGCGAAGCCGCGCGCCACGGAGTTGGAGCAGCTTCGTGCCCAGCTCGGCCGGCTGGAGCGGATGCTGGGCCGAATCCTCGAACAGAAGGACACGCATCCAACGGATGCAGATAAAACGTCAACCATATAAAACTCAGGGAGGATACCATGAGCAAGCAGAAAGAAACCTTCGGCCTGAGCAATCTGCCGGGCGAACTGATCGGACGGGGACGCGACCTCTGGCTCGCCGGCCTCGGCGCGGTCGCCACGGTGGAGCAAGAAGGCGCCGAACTGATCGAGACGCTCGAAAAACAGGGCGATAAGATCCTGGGCGATCTCCAGAAAGAAGCGAACCGGCTCTTCAAGGACCTCGTCAAGCGCGGGGAGCAGACGGAGAAGCAAGGCCGTAAGCGCCTCACGAACGTCGTCGACGAGGTGGAAGAGCGGCAGAAGGAGGTGACCGGCAAGCTCGAAGCGCTCGTCTCGGAGACCGTCGAAACGGCGCTCGGACGCCTCGACATTCCCACCCGGCGCGAGGTGCAGACCCTCACGAAGAAGGTGGATGCGCTCATGAAGCAGGTCGATGCGCTCACGGCGCTGATGCAGGGCCGGGGCGAAACCGAAACGGAGATCGCGTGGACGGTCTATCTCGTGAAAGCGCTCGACGAAGGCTGGGCCGTGCTCAAGGAAGGCGAGGAGCAACCGCTGAGCGTGCATGAGACCAAGGTCGATGCCGTGGATGCGGCGCGTGAGCTGGCGAAGGCGAACGAGCCGAGCAAGCTCGTGATCTACCGGAAGGACGGCTCCGTGCAGGATACGAACACCTACGGCGGCTGACCGCGCCGAGCGCCGCATTCCCTCGCGGCGTCAGATCTCTGGAAATAAATTCTTGTGGAGGTGTGAAGATGGCAAAAGCGAAAAAAGAACCCGTAGCCGCGAAGAAGCTCCCCGACGAACTCGTCGAACGCGGCCGTGAAGTCTGGCTGGCCGGTCTCGGCGCGCTGGACATGGTCGAAGAGAAGGGCAGCCACTTTTTCCGGACGCTCGTCGAGCGGGGGAAAGAGATGGAGACGAAGGGGAAGAAACAACTG
>JALSSK010000289.1 GCA_026984335.1 Rhodothermales bacterium | reverse complement strand
GGGGCAGCTCGGGGAAAACCTCTCGAAGCTCGGCAGCGCGTTCTCCGGGCTGGACGAGAAGGTGTCCGGCCTTGTCGAGAAGGCCCTTACCCGTCTGGATCTGCCGACGCGGAAAGAGATGCGCGACCTTTCGAGGAAAGTGAACACGCTCTCGCGCAAGGTGGAAGAGCTGGCCTCTTTGCTTGAAAAAGAGGAAGCCTCCGCCTGAGGCGTCGGCGAGTGAGCCCTGCGGCGGGAGGAGGCGTTTCCGGTAAAACCGGGCGGCCTCCTCCCGCGGCCGCTTTCGGGCGCGCCCGTGCGGGGGAATGTTTTTTGCCTTAGTTTCGGAAGCGCTTTCTTCGGGACGTGCGTGCCGGGGATGCGCAGCGAATCACCTTAACCCGAAACGAACAGCGATGGAGCAGGGAACGGACAAGCGGATGGGCCTGGCCTGCGCAGGAGGCGTCGTCGAGGGCGCCATCTACGAGATAGGCGCGCTCTGTGCGCTCGAAGAAGCCATCGAGGGCCTCGATTTCACGAAAATGGACGTCTACGTCGGCGTGAGTTCGGGCTCGATCATCACGGCCTGTCTGGCCAACAACGTCAGCGCGCGCACCCTCAGCCGGGCCATCATCTCGGAAGCCGACCCCGAACTGAACATTCGCCCGGAGATGTTCTTCGAACCGGCTCTCGGGGAGTACGGTCGCCGGCTCGCCCGGCTCCCGAAGACCCTCTGGCGAGCGCTCAACCGCTACCTCACCAATCCACGCGACCTCTCGCTCTTCAGCATTTTTGCCAGCCTCGGACCCATCATTCCCGCCGGCTTTTTCGATAACCGGCACATCCGGAGCTATCTCGCGCGCGCCTTTTCGATGGGCGGTCGCACGGACGATTTTCGCGACCTCCGCGCCGAGCTTCGCGTGATCGCCGTGGATCTCGACTCCGCCGACATCGTCTGTTTCGGCGACGAAGCGCATGCCGACGTGCCTGTCTCGAAGGCCGTTCAGGCGAGCACCGCGCTGCCCGGCCTCTACAGCCCCGTCCGGATCGATGACACGTATTATATCGACGGGGTGGCGCGCCGCACGGTGCACGCGAGCACCGCGCTCGAAGCCGGCGTCAAACTGCTCTTCTGCATCAACCCCATCGTGCCGGTGAACATTCATCTCAACGAAGAGGAACTGGCGGAAACGGTAGGATTCTCGGAAGATCATCTCGTCAACCACGGGCTCGCGACCGTGCTCTCGCAGACCTTCCGGACGCTCGTCTTTTCGCGAATGCGGGCCGGCTTCCGCGTCTATGAGCACCGCTATCCGGACGCCGAGGTGATCCTCGTCGAGCCCAGGTTCGACGACTACGATATGTTCTTCTCGAACCTCTTCAGTTTCTCCAACCGGCAGGCCGTGTGCGAGCATGCGTATGAGCGCACGCGGGCCTTTTTGCTCGAAAACGCGGACGACCTCGCGCCCCGGCTCGAACGACACGGGCTGCGGCTGCGCAGGGACGTGCTCGAGGACGCCTCCCGGCGGCTTTATGCCGAACCTCCGGCAGCCCTGATGACCGGCAGCCCCACCCTCCGCGAGGCCGACCGGGTGCTCACGCGCCTGGACGAGGTGCTCGAACGGCTCCGCGCCCGCGCCGCCTGATCGGAATCAGGCTTCCGGGTCCGGATCGTCGCCGGAGCGAAGGAGTTCCCGGGCGATGTGGAAGGATGCCTTCGAGGCCAGTGAGGCAATGCGCAGGGCATTTTGCGCCGTCTCCCCGGCGAGGTCCGTGAGGGGGGAATGGAGGCGCTTCATGGGAGAGACACCGGAGCCGGGCTCGTCCGATCCTGCCGGTGTGTGGGAAGGGACAGGCTCGACGGAGGGCGCGGGAGGGGGGCGCGTGTCCGGGGAGGGCGCCTCGTTCGGCGCGTCGGAAGGCTCGGGGAAATGCGTCTCGAGCCGTTCCCCGATCTGAGTGCGCAGCCATCGCTCGGAGACCGGAAGCAGCGGACTGCGCACGACCTCCACCCGGACGGCGTCGTCGTCCACCTCGATCGCGCCTCGCACGCCCCGCCCGCGAAACGCCAGCCGGTCGCCTTCCCAGTGGTATTTCGCTTTGATCAACGGCGCGATCTCTTCTACCACCTCCGCGACTTGTTCGCGGGCGGCTTCCCTGTCGAGATGGTGTGTGCGTTCGAGGTGGATCGCCATGTTTGCGGGCCTCAGGGTTGGGTGGTCCGGGAGGGTCCGGGGAGGGGATGCGTATCGAGTGACCATAAATAACTCCCTTCCCGTTCGAGGCGTTCCTTTTTCGAGAGGCCCCGGTAGCCGCAGGGCGGTTTTCGGAGGCGGCGAAGCAGGGCGATCGGAAGCCATCCGAGCGGGAGATAGAACGCAAGGACGTCGAGGTCGCGGACGAAGGCGTGAAGCCGGTTGCGGGCCGGTGGACGCTTCCGGTCACGTTCGTGCTGGAGGAACGTGAACGGCCATCCGAGCGGCGTCGCGCGAAAGATGCGGCCTCGAATGGAACGCATGGCGCGAGCGAAGCGCTTCAGGTCGTACGGCCTCTTCCCGTACCGGGCCACGGCGGCTTCGAGATTGCGCTGGGCCCGGCTGCGGATCTCCTCGGCGATGCGAGGGAAGGCTTCCCGCGAGGGGTTGTCCGGGTCTTCGCCGGCCTCCCGGAGCAACTTCCGCACGTCGATCGGATCGCCGATGCATACGAATATCCGCGCCGGGAACGCGAGGTAGAAGACGAACGGGAAGAGCAAGGCGAGAAAGACGATAGGCACGGGGAAAAAGGGAAGGCCGAAGAGCCGGGCGACGAGCCTGTTGAGCGCGGGGAAGGTGATGCTCGTCGGGTTGATCCACTCGGCATTGACGATGCTCACCGGGAAAATCGGAGCGTGATGCCTGGCCGCGAGGACGGTGAAGCTCGAATGGAAATGCTGGAGCCGATATCGCCGGAGAAAACCCTTGCCGATGCCGGCGACGCCCTCGGGATAATAGATGACTTTCTCTCTGCCTTCGAGGAGCCGGTCGAAGTTGGCGAAGGTCATGTCCACGCCTCCCATGCGCCGCCACCAGTTGTCGAGGCCGTACGGGCGCATCCACCACACGGCGGTCAACTTCGGCGTATAGACGGAGCGGAACTTGGCCGCTTTCGTATAGCCCTGATCCCGCCACAGGAGCGCGTCGAGCACCATCGCGTCGTGGGGGAAGGCGTTGCCGCTGTGATTCGGAGCGACGATGATCGGCCCTTCTTTCGGAAGCTTTTCCGCGCCGATGAGCTCCGCCCGAAAATATTTGAACACGAAATCGTCGAGGAAAGCGTCGCGCAGGCTTTCGAGGTACGGCCAGTCGATCGGATCGGAGGGTTCGCGGAAGCCGTCGCGTTCGGGCAAGTGCGGGTCGGGGGCGTCCGGACCGGGCGGGTTGCAGGGGGAGAACTGCGTTTCGAGGTCGACCACGTCCTCGCGCAGGTCGAGGTGAAGGGGGGGAGCCGGTTTTTTTTCCATGGCGGCGTGGAA
>JALSSK010000288.1 GCA_026984335.1 Rhodothermales bacterium | reverse complement strand
GTGCTTGACGTGGTCGAAGGCGACGAGGGTGTCGTAGAAGCACCACACCGCGTCGGGCAGGTCCTGGTCGTCGGGCGGGGGATGGGGAAGCCGTTCGATCAGCCGGACGACGTCGTAGCCGAGGTAGCCCACCGCCCCGCACGTCAGGCGCGGCAGGCCGGGCACCTTGAGCTCCGTATACCGGTCGAGCATGCTTTGGAGCACCGAGAAGATGTCGCCCGCTTCGGGGGTCTCCCGCCCGTCCGCCTCCACGGTCACGGCTGCGCCCTGCGCGCGCACGATGCGGTAGGGATCCTTGCCGAGGAACGAGTAGCGCGCCAGCTTCTCCCCGCCCTCGACGCTCTCCAGGAGAAAGCCGTGCCGGCCCGAGCGCCGCAGCGCCAGGAACGCCGAGACCGGCGTCAGCAGGTCGGCGCTGAGGCGCTTGTGGACCGGGACGACGAAGCGCGGGACGCCCTCGGCCCGATGGGCCTCCGCCAGCGTGCGGAACTCGTCGCGTGTCATCATGGCTTCGGAAAGACGTTGGCCTGCATAAAAAAACCCACTGCCGTTCAAGCAGTGGGCCGTCAACGCTGGAATGAACCGCCGGCTCAGGCGCGCGCCCTCGCGCGACCCACTGCATAATGTGCGGGCCGCCGCCAAAAGCGATGGGGAAACGTTGCGGATGCCGGTGCGCGGTTCATGCCGGGAAAATACGACGGCGGTTCCTGAGAATCAAACGCTCGCGCGCTTCTGAGAGGACGGCTCATGAGGGCTTCTCCGGCCGGGGCACGGGGCCGAACTGCGGCGTGTCCGGCATCGAGACGCCGACCATCGGATACGCCAGCTCGATGCCGCCGTGTTTCCTGAACTCGTCGAGGATCGAGAGCGTCAGCGCGTGCTCGGTCCCCCGGCGCTTGCGGGCCTCGCAGAGGTATCGGAGCGTCAGCCGGACCCCGTTCTCGGCGATGCGAACGTAGACGAACGGCGAGAGGATGCTGAAGTGCACGAGGTATTCGCTCGTCATCTCGCGGATCTCCCGGGCCGCCTGCTGTTCGACGATCTCGGCGGAGATGGCGGCGAGTTGAAGCATGATGTCGTGCGCCGCCTGCCAGTCGCTCCGGAAGGTGACGGTCACCGGAAGTTCGTTCCAGATGAACCGGAACCCGCGCGTGTAATTGAAGGCGGCGTGCATGAACACCCAGCTGTTGGGCACGTGCACGATGCGCCCCGTGCTCTGGTCGGCGTCGACCCAGTTGCCGATCTCCATGAGCGTCGTCCGTAGCACCCGGATGTCGATAACGTCTCCCCGGATGCCGTTGATCTCGATGCGGTCTCCGATCTTGTACGGAGCGATGAGCCCGATCCGGATCCACCCGACGAAGCTCAGGAGCGCCTCCCGCAGCGCAATGGCAAGCCCGGCGCCGATGAGCGTGAGCACCGTCAGCAGCCCGCGCACGTCCGGCGAGAGCAGCACGAAAATCGCCGTGATCGCCAGCGCCCCCCCGATGCGACGGATGATCTTGACGGCGTTGTACAGGCGGACGGGGTCGGTGAAAAACCGCCTGGCCAGCCGTTGCGCCAGGCGCACGAACACGTAGAGGACGATCAGCGTGGCGGCAATGTAGAAGAGCCTCGTCAGGATCTCGTTCTCGATCTGGAAAGAGAAGTCCACAATGTCCTTGAAGCGGCTCATAGGGCGTGCGTCAAGCGGCCTCGTCTTCCCGCTTCATGCGGAGGAAGGCCCGATAATATTCGCTGATCAGATCTCCCTGGCGGATGAATCCGACGATCTCTCCCTCCGGATTCACGACCGGCAATTCGGGATACCCCGTGCGCTCGAAGGTATCCATCACCGTCTCCAGGGTGTCGTCGAGCCGGACCGAGGCGAAGGGCTGCTCGATGTCCTCGGCGATGACGAGCTTACGGAGCAGGTCCTCGGATTGCAAGAGCGACTGCACGTCGTCGAGCAGCACCAGCCCGGAGTACTTGCGTCCTTCGTTGGGTTTGGAAGCGAGCACCGGAAGCACCACCTCCTGCGTGCGCGTGAAGACGCTCAGGATCTCGTCGAGCGTATTCGAGGGTTCGAGCACGTGGAAGTGCACGGGATACTTGATGACGTTCCGGACCAGGATGCCGCTGAGCAGGTCGGGCAGCAGCGCATCGCGGTGGGCGGGCGAGTCGGTGTACGACTTGACCTGCTGCGTGTAGAGGCTCCATCGCTGGATCATCAGGTGGATCAGTGTGCCGCCGAAGATGAGCGGGACCAGCAGGTTGTAGCTCCCGGTCATCTCCGAGATCATGATGGTGGTGGTGATCGGCACGTTGGCCACGCCGGCGAAGAACGTCGCCATGCCGATCATGACGTAGGCTTCGGGTTGATGGATGAAGGTGGGGAAGAGCGCATGCAGCCCTTCGCCGAAGAGCCCGCCGAGCATGCCGCCGATGACGAGCGAAGGGGCAAAGACGCCGCCCGAACCACCTGAGCCGATGGTGAAGGAAGTGGCGAAGATCTTCGTAAAGGCGAGCAAGGCCATGAACAGGAGCGGGAGGTTGCCATACATCGCCTGTTGCAGCCACCCGTAACTCGAGCCG
>JALSSK010000287.1 GCA_026984335.1 Rhodothermales bacterium | reverse complement strand
CGTGGGCGGCCCGCCGTCGAGCGCGTGGTTGTTCGGGTTGATGAGCATCGCGGCGAGGTATGCCGCCACGGCGGCCGGATGAGGCGGCTTGAGCATCTGCCCCGCATATCGGGGATGAAAGAAGGGGTAGTTTCCCCGCAGCCGCTCCGCATACGTCTCGAACGCCGCCGCCGACTTCGCTTCGTCCACCGCGAGCGTCGGGTGCGGCTCATACGGCCCCCATTCGGCTTCCCACGCGCGAACGTACGCCGCCGCCGCCGCCAGCATCTTTGTCAGATCCATGCTTGCCTCATCGTTTTTAATGCGGCGGGCAAACTACGGCGCGGATCGGTCAGATGGGAGCCCGGACGGCTCACTTCCGAAGCACCATCGTGCGCGTGCGCGTGCGGCTCCCGACGGCGAGCCGGTAGAGATAGACGCCGTCCGGCAACGAGCCTGCGTCAAACGTGACGCGGTGTTCGCCGGGCGGACGGAAGCCGTCCACGAGCGTCTCCACCTCGCGCCCGAGGAGATCGAAGACCGTCAGCCGCACCGGCGCGGCTTCGCTGAGGACGTACGTGAGGACGGTCGAGCCGGAGAAAGGGTTGGGATAGTTCGGAAGGAGCGTCACGCCGTCCGGCGCATCCGGGTAGTCGTCCGTGGCCGTGATGAGCGAGGGAAGGGGCCAGTTCGCCGCCACGTAGGCTGCGTTCGCGAAGCTCGTCGGCGCGCACGCGGTCATGCGCGGCCCCCACGGCGCCGAAGCCAGCATCAGATCGACGCCCTGTTCTCCATTGATGTGGTTGCATCCCCCGAAGCCGTGTCCCTCCATCTCGTGCGCCACGAGGTACTTCGACCACGTCGCCAGCGCCGAGGCTTCCACGGCTCTCGACCAGAGCGTGCCGCCCGTCTGCGGCGCAAGCCTCTCCGGAGGATCCTGCGGGAGAAACATGTTTTCCCAGCCATAGAGCCGCCACCCCGTGCTGTCCTTCGGGTCGCTCCTCGGAAAGATCACGTACATGAAGTCCGCCCCCACCTTCTCTTTCGTCGCGTGGATGGGCGAGGGATTGGGGCCCAGGGGCGCATAGTCGCCGCTGAAGACGAAATAATTGTCAATGCTCAGGTTGCACGTGACCGGGCACTGATCGGGGATGTCGTGAAAGGTATAGAGCACCGTGAGTGGGACGATCTCGGACTCGGTCTTCCCGTTGGCCAGCCACACCGCCTCGCGCTGTTCGATGATCTCCTGCGCCGTGGCCTGAATGGCCTCGTCGTTCCAGACGACGGTCGTATCGTACGAGGGGAAGGCCAGCAGGAGAAAGATGCCGTCCTTCAGCAGGACGGATCGGTCCACGGCTTCCGGCACGGTGACGTCGTAGGCGAAGACGGCGTCGCTTTTGTGCGCCGGTCGCACATAGTTTCGCCGCGCCGCCTCGATGGTCTCCTCCGTGACGACGCCGCCCGAACCATGCCCGTCGCCCCGCGCGGGATCCGCCATCACCGGCATCCGCTCGACCGGCATCCGCTCCACCGGCGCAACCATCTGCGCAAACGTGGGAAGCGCCGTCCCCGCGCCAAGTAGGATCAGAAAAAGCAGCTTCCGTATCATCTTTTCCGCATATGCCCGACAATCATGAGGCGCTCGCACCACTCTAAGGCATCGACCCTCGGCCCGCTCGCCATAAGTATTCGATCTTTATGACGATTGTATGTCGCCCGCCCGGGCCGAAGCCTTTCCGATTTATACCCTCCGACGGCGCGTTTTGTCCCCGCTCCGAGGCGCGGATCAGGAGGCGGGAGACGGGCGAAGCGCGGAGGGCGCCCCCTCCACCGTCTCGCGGCGTTTCCACGTGCGGATCATGCCGAAGACCCCGGCGGCCATGAGCGCGACGGCGATGACCTCCGCCTGCGTCACCTCCAGGCCGAAGAGATCGAACCGGACGTTGACGCGGATCTGTTCGATGAGGAAGCGTTCGAGCCCGTCGAGGAAAAGGTAGACCGAGAAGAGCCAGCCGCTGAGGAAAGGGTGCTTGCGCAAGCGCCAGAGCAGAGCGAACAGAAGCGCGGCGGCGACGAACTCATAGATGGAGGTGGGATAGACGGGCGCCGCCGAGAGATCGCGTCCGAGGATGTTGTTCGGATACGTCTCCGCCCACAGCCACTCCGGCAGCCAGCCGGGACGGGCGGCGAGGTCGGCGGCGACGCCCCAGTCGCCGTCTCCGGCGAGGTGACAGCCGAGACGTCCGATGCCGTAGGCGAGCATGAGCCCCGGCGCGAGCGCGTCGGCGACCGTCCACACGGGCAACCCCTGCTTCCGCACGTACCATGCGATGCCCGCCGCCGCGACGATGAGCCCCCCGTAGAACGTAAATCCGCCCGAGGAAAAGAGCATCCCGAGGGGGTCGCGGAAGAACTCGCCGAGGTGTTCGAGGATGTGGAAGACCTTCGCGCCGGCAAACCCGCCCACGACGGCGATCACGGTGATCGAGCCCATGAGCGCGCCGGGACTCGCCTTCTCCGTCGCCTTTCGCTTGCGCTTGCCCTTCGTCTCCTTCACGGGGATGCGTACGGCGGGCAGACGCCCCTCGGCATACAGCCGGTCGAGCTCTTTTCGGCTCAACCAGGCCGCGGTGAGGAAGGCGATGGCCACCATCGCCCCGAACGAATAGATCGGGATCGGGAGATTGAAGCCGAAGAGGTCCCGGAAAAGATCACTGATCCTCGGATACATGGGTCTGTCGCAAATGGCCGGAAAAAGCGGGCGGGCGCCGGGAGGCGTTCTTTAGGACGCGCCGGCGGCGATTTTGTCCCGAAGGATCCGGATGAGGTCTTCGAAGGGGACCTCCGACTGCTCGCCGGAGGCCATCTCCTTGACCACCGCCTGCCGCCGCTCCAGTTCGTCCTTGCCGACGATGAGCGTGAAGGGGGCGCCCTGACGGTTTGCCTCGCGCATCTGCGCTTTCATCGAGCGTCCCCGGAGGTCGAGGGCCGTGCGGAGTCCTTCGTCCCGGAGCCGTTGCGCCTCGGCGAAGGCCCACCGCGCCGCTTCGTCGCCGAGCGCCACGAGGAAGACGTCGGGCGGCGGGGCGGCTTCGGGCATCGTCACCCCCTGCGCCGCCAGCGCCATGAACAACCGCTCGATGCCCGCGGCGAAGCCCACGGCAGGCACGGGCTTTTTGCTCCCGAGCTCGCGCGCGAGGAGGTCGTATCGCCCGCCGCCGCCGAGCGCACTCTGCGCGCCGAGGTGGGGGCTCTCGAGTTCAAAGGCCGTGCGCGTATAATAGTCGAGACCACGCACGAGGAACGGGTCTTCGAGGAACGGGATGCCGAGATCCCCGAGCAACCCTTTGAGCGTCTCGTAATGGGCGCGGCTCTCCTCGTCTACGTATTCGATGAGGCGGGGCGCTTCGGCGAGGAGGCGACGCTCGCGCTCGTCTTTCGTGTCGAGGATGCGGAGGGGGTTCGTCTCCAGCCTCCGGCGGCTCGTCTCGGAGAGGTCGGCGGCGTACGGGCGGAAATAGGCCTGAAGCGCCTCCCGATACCGGGGGCGGCTGCCTTCGTCGCCGAGGGTGTTCAGGCGAAGCGTCATCTCCGTGAGCCCGAAGGCGCGGTAGACGGCCGTCATCATGGCGATGACCTCGGCGTCGGCGCGAGGATCTTCGGAGCCGATGACCTCGCCGCCGAACTGGTGAAACTGGCGATACCGACCTTTCTGGGGGCGCTCGGCGCGGAAGCACGGGCCGATGTAATAGAGCTTTTGCACCCCGCCGCGCTGGTCGAGATGATGCTGGAGGTAGGCCCGCATCACGGGCGCGGTGAGCTCCGGGCGGAGCACGTAGTGGGTGTCCCCCCGCTCAAAGGCGAACATCTCTTTCGAGACGATGTCCGTCAACAGGCCGACGCCGCGCGCGATGAGCTCGGTCGGTTCGAGGATGGGCGTGCGGATCTCCTGCGCGTGAAAGCGGGCCATCACCTCCCGGATGACCGCCTCGACCGCCTGCCACGCCGCCGAAGAGGCGATCTCCGTGCCGTCGGCCCGGTATTTCTCCGGCAGAATGTCGAACGTCCCGGTGATGTTACGAAACGTTTTTTTCACAGGATCGGGATTCGAGCGTGGAAAGAGGAAGCCGGGGTCGCCTACCGTCGCCGGGACGCCGCGCGGGGGTCAACCGTCAAGCAAAGACAGTTCGCCTTCTTCCATGAGCGCCAGCACCTCGTCGGCGTCGCGCGCCTGAAGGAGACGCTTGCGGAAGTCGTCGCGGTTCATCAGACGCGAGATGCGGCTGAGGATTTTGATGTGCTGGGTCTTGGCTTCTTCGGAGCCGACGAGCAGGAAAAGGATGCGCACCGGCTGGTCGTCGATGGCCCCGAAGTCGACCGGCTGGGCGGTGATGGCCAGGGCCGCGACGGTGCGATCCACGGCGGCGGTCTTGGCGTGCGGCAACGCGAGCCCTTTCCCCACCCCCGTGGACATGACGGCCTCGCGGGCGAAAACGGCCTCGCGCACTTTCTCCAGGTCACGCACCCCCGGCTGCCCTTTCAAGAGGTCGATGAGGTTGTTGAGCACCTCTTCTTTCGTCTCTCCCGGAAGTCCGACCCGGATGGTGTCGCGTTTAAGAAGCTGATGTATTTCCGTCAAACCGATAGCCTGCATTGCTTTCGCTCCCCAGCGGGACTCGCGAGCGAGGATGAAGAACCGGGACAACCGGCCGGAACGACGAAGGTTCGCGCCCGCCGCACCGGCATCGTGGATTGCATAGCTTTTTAATATACCACGCGCTCTCCATTTCCTCACCCGATGCCGCGCATAATTTTTCGCATGGCGGAAGAATGGTGCAGTCAGGGGCTCCCTGCGTTCTCCGTCCTTTCACACCATCCACCCATACACGACGCCGACCATCACCTCACGGCATCCCCCGTCATCGGCTTTCACCCGTACCCGGCCTCATGCTTCCCCCCCTTCCACCCGCCGGAGTTGATCGAGGACGTACCGCATGTCTTCCGGCAGTTCGGCGGTAAAATCCATCTCGGCGCCCGTGCGCGGATGGACGAAGCCGAGCGTGTGGGCGTGGAGCGCCTGACGCGGCATTCGGGCGAAGAGGTTTCTGAAGAAGGCCCGGCGATGCGACGTGTCCGGCCCGGAGCGGATGCGGTCGCCGCCGTACGCGACGTCGCCGAGGATGGGGTGGCCGATGAAGCGGGCGTGCACGCGGATCTGATGCGTGCGCCCCGTCTCCAGGCGAAACTCCATGAGCGCCGTGTGCGCCATTGCTTCGAGCGTGCGGTAGTTCGTGACGGCTCGTTTGCCGTGCGCGGGGCGCACGACCGCGCGGCGCTTCCGGTCGCGGGGGTCGCGCCCGAGGTGCGTCTCGATGCGGCCCTCCGGCTCGGGCACGCCCCAGACGAGCGCGCGGTACCGGCGGCGGATGGTGCGGTTCTCGAACTGCCGGGCCAACCTCACGTGCGCCACGTCGTTCTTCGCCACCACCATCAGCCCCGAGGTATCCTTGTCGAGGCGGTGCACGATGCCGGGGCGGACCGCCGGGTCGTCCGGCGCGGCGGGCGCGGCGTTGACCACCGAGAGCCCCACCGACTCATCCTCGAGGCCCTCTTCCTCGAAAGCCTCCATCGAGAGCTCCCGCCCGCCGACGTGATAGAGCAGGGCGTTGACGAGCGTGCCGGTGCGGTTGCCGTATGCCGGATGCACAACCATCCCCGCCGCCTTGTTCACCACGATGAGATCCTCATCCTCATACACGATTTCGAGCGGGATCCGCTCCGGCGCGAGCGTGATCGGCGGCGGCCGCATCACCCGGCACACGATCACGTCGCCGGCCTGGACGGTGTGCGAGCTTTTCGTCACCACCACGCCGTTGACCGTCACGCGCCCCTCCTTCACGCCGCGTTTCACCTTCGTGCGGGTTGCATTCTGCATGAAGCGCGTGAGGTACACGTCGAGCCGCTCCCCCTCGCGATAACCGGGCGGCGCCTCGAAGGTGAAGATGGTCTCCTGTTTTTCCTCGCGTTCGCTCATGGCATACGGTCGTGGGGAACGGGTGATGACGGCGCGTCCTCAGGCCGAAGGCGCGCGCACCTTCCCGAAGTCGGCGACGGCTTCGAGCGCGGCTTCGACCTCTTCGGGGCTGTTGTAATACGTGGGTGAGAAACGAAGGAGCCGGTTCCGAAGCGCCGCGGTGATCCCGCGCCGTTTGAGGTGTTCGAAGAGCGCCTCGACGTCGGGATGGGCCACCGTGACGATGCCCGAGGCGCGGGCGGGATCCTCCGAGCCGTAGCGCCGGAGGCCGAGCCGGGAGAGCCCTTCGGCGAGGGCGCGCGCGCGGTCGAGCGTCTGCGCCTCGCACCATTCGACCCCGGCCTCGAAGTGAAGCCCGAGCGCCGCGTGGAGCGCCGCGATGCCGGCGTGGTTCAACGTGCCGGTGCGGAAGCGCCGGGCGTCGGGATGGAACGTGAGTTCGTATTCCGTGAGCCGCTCCCAGTCCACCGGCCCGTGGAGCCAGCCCGCCGCCGGCGCGAGGCGTTCCTGAAGCCGCTCGGCGACGTAGATGAAGCCGATGCCGGTCGTCGCCATGAGCCACTTGTGCCCGCCCGAGGCCAGGAAATCGATGCCGCAGGCCTCCACGTCGAGGCGGAGGGCGCCGAGGCTCTGAATGCCGTCCACGCAAAAGATCACGTCGTGCGCCCGGCAGAGCGCGCCGAGGGCTGCGAGGTCGGCCCGGAAGCCGGAGAGGAACTGTACGGAGCTGACCGTGAGCACCCGCGTCCGGGGCGTGAGCGCAGCCTCGACGGCTTCGAGGCTGAAAACGCCCGCCTCGTGCGGGATGAAGTCCACCGCGACCCCGCGACGCTCGAGGTTGACGAACGGGAAGACGTTGGCGGGAAACTCGCACGCGGGCACGGCCACGCGGTCGCCCGGCCGCCAGTCGAGCCCCTGCGCGAGCACGCCCAACCCGTACGACGTGTTCGGCGCGTACGCGACGCGCTCCGGGCGCGCGCCGATGAGGCGGGCCAGCCGCGCCAGCGTCTCGTCGATCACGGGGAAAAAATCGAAGTAGTTTTCGATGTTCGTCCGATGCCGCTCGTGGAGATACGCCTCCAGCGCGGCGACGACGGGGCGGCTGAGCGGGCTCATGGCCGCGTGGTTCACGTACACCGAGTCTTCGGTGTGGGGAAACTCTTTTCGAAGGTCGCTTAAGGTCATACAAAATCGGGTTGGCGTTCGTGAAGAAGCGGCGCGACGGCCTTTCCGCCGCTCGTGGAAGAGGTTCACGCGCAGGTTCGAAACGCGTGGAGGGCAAAAATATTCCCCACCCGCCCGAAGCGCGTAACAAACGGCGCGGGCTCACGTCGTAGGGCAAGAGACGGGAGCCTTCGCGCACATCGCACGAGCGTTTCCGTCCTTGTCTGGCATATCTCCAGATAGCCCGGCGCCAAGGTGGGGGCGTCGGGCTTTTTTTTGTCCTCGCCTCAGGCCCTGAAGAACTGTTTGCCCGCCATCTGCCGCACCAGTCCCTTGAATTCAAGGCTGAGCAGATAGACGAGCGCGGTCGAAACGTCCAGGCCCGTGGCGGCGCACAACGCGTCGAGGTGGACGGGCGACTCCGAGAGCGCCTCGTACAACTGCCGCTCGACGGGGCCGAGCTCCGGCGGCGGCTCCGGTAGCGCCGGCTCGGCTTTCGTCGCCGGGGCCATGCCCAGTTCTTCGAGCACGTCTTCGACGGTCAGGACGAGCTTCGCATAACCTTTCTGGATGAGCCGGTTGCACCCCGCCCCGGCGCGGCTGTGAACGGGGCTCGGCACGGCGAACACCTCGCGGTTCTGTTCGAGCGCGAGCCGGGCCGTGATGAGCGCGCCGCCCTCCTCGAAGGCCTCGGCCACGAGCGTGCCGAGCGCGAGCCCGCTGATGATCCGGTTGCGCCGGGGAAAGTTCGGCGCATCCGGCGCGGCGTCCACGGCATACTCGGAGAGGAGCGCTCCCTGCCCGAGGACGTCGCGGGCGAGGCGGGCATGGCGCGCCGGATAGATGCGCCCGACGCCGGAGCCGAGCACGGCGACGGTCCGCCCGCCCGCTTCGAGCGCGCCCCGGTGCGCCGCCGCGTCGATGCCGTAGGCGAGGCCGCTGACGATGGTGAAGCCCCGGCGGGCCAGTTCGGCGGCCAACCCATGCGCCACGCGTCGCCCGTAGTCCGTGGCGCGGCGCGTGCCCACGATGGCGACGGCGCGCGCGTCGGCTTCGACGAGACGCCCGCGCACCCACAGGAAAACGGGCGGGTCGTAGAGCTGACGAAGGAGGCGGGGATAGCCGGGATCCCACGCGGTCACGAGGGTCGCCCCCACCCGTTCCGCCTTTTCGAACTGTGCCTCGACGGCCGCGTGCCCATCGAACGCCGCGATGGCCGCCGCCGTCTGTGGCCCGATGCCCGGCACTTCCGCCAGCGCCCGCCGCGAGGCCGAGAGCGCCGCCGTCGCCGAACCGAAGCGCGCGATCATCGCGCGGATGCGCCCCGGCCCCACCCCCGGCGCCATCGACAGGGCAATGAGGGCGCGCTTTTCCTCATACGTGTCGAGGGAGGCGTTCGCGGGATCGAAAGTCATCGTGCGGGAGGCTTCATCCATGTCCATCTCCTTTCCTCCGGCGAGGTCCGGGAAGATAAGAGCGGGCCGGCTGAGAGGAAACCGGTCGGTCACACCGCCGCTTCCGTCCGACCGGCTTTCACCCGCTCCCACAGCGCCCGCCGGAGCGGGTCGAGCCCGATGCGCGCCACGGCGCTGATGGGAAAAAGCGGGACGCCGTCGGCAAACTGCTCCCGCACCTTCGCCGCGAAGTCCTCCCGCTCGTCCGGAGGCAAGAGGTCCATCTTCGAGAGCGCCACGATGCGGGGCTTGTCGAGGAGTTCGGGGTTGAACGCATGCAGCTCGTCGAGGAGCGTGCGGTATGCGCCGCCGGGGTCCTCCGTGGTGACGGGGATGACGAAGACCAGGACCGCGTTCCGCTCGATGTGTTTGAGGAAGCGGATGCCGAGCCCTTTCCCTTCGTGCGCTCCTTCGATGATGCCGGGGATGTCCGCCATCACGAACGACTCATACGCCCCCACCGAGACGACGCCGAGCGACGGCGTGAGCGTGGTGAACGGGTAATCGGCCACCTTCGGACGCGCCGCCGAGAGCGAGGAGACGAGCGTGCTCTTGCCCGCGTTCGGGAAACCCACCAGCCCCGCGTCGGCCAGGAGCTTCAGTTCAAGCGTGACCTCGCGTTCCTCGCCCGGCTCACCCGGCTGCGCATAGCGCGGCGTCTGACGGGTGGCCGACTTGAAAAAGGCGTTGCCCTTGCCCCCGCGCCCGCCCTGAGCCAGCGCCACCCGGTCGCCGTGCGCGAGCACCTCACCGACGATCTCGCCCGTGTTCGTGTCCCGGATCACGGTCCCGACCGGCACGCGGATGACGATGTCCTGCCCCTGCCTGCCGCTCTTGTCGGCCCCGCTTCCGGGGCGTCCGTTCTCGGCGAAGTGGTGGCGGTTGTACCGGAGGTCGAGGAGCGTATAGAGCTGCCGGTCCGCCTCCACGATGACCGAGCCGCCCGCGCCGCCGTCGCCGCCGTCGGGACCGCCTTTCGGTTGAAACTTCGCCCGGTGGAACGAGACCGCGCCGCTCCCCCCTTTCCCGCTCCGCACCGTGATCGTGGCGTAATCGACAAATTTCATACAATAAAACGTGGATTTTCAATGTTTCGAGCCTCTTGTACGCTCCCTTCTCCCCATAGTTTTCCCGGTCCGTTCGAATAGTCCCCCGCACCCATTGACCTTGCCCGTCCCTCTGTTTTTCTTCAGGAAGGCAAAGCCGCGCACTTCCGGCTTGACGTTGCTTTTCTTCCGAACCAAGCACGGAGAAACGTCATGAGGAATATTCTTTCCATCGACGGCGGCGGCATCAAAGGACTCATCCCGGCCATCCTTCTCACGGAAATCGAACGCGGCGTCGGGCGCCCGCTCCACGAGGTGTTCGACCTCGTGGTGGGGACGTCCACCGGCGCTGCTCTCGCCGGAGCCATTGCCATGCCCATCGGGATGGACATGAAAAAGGCCCAGGATCTTTACCGGCTGGAGGGGCCGCGCATTTTCCGAAAAGCCCGGAGCAGGTTCACGCAACTCTTCAAACCGAAGTACCGGGGAAGCAACCTGTACGACGTCCTGAAAAAGTATTTCGGAGACGTCCGCCTGGCCTCGGCGCAGACGATGATGATGACGACCGCATACGACGTCAGCGGCCGGTGGGACGAGGCCGAAGAGCCGGGACCGGTGCTCTTCAAGTCATGGCGGGAGAGCGTGGCGGAGGTCAAGGCGGTGGACGCCATCCAGGCTTCGGCGGCCGCGCCGTCGTACTTCCCCCCGCACCGCGTGGACGTGCCGTGGAAGCCCGGGACCCGCGCCTGTCTCTACGACGGCGGCCTCTTCGCCGGCAACCCGGCGCTCTGCGCCTACGGCGAGGGCCTGCGCCTCTTCCCCGGCGAGGACCTTTTCATCTGCTCCCTCGGCACGGGCGAGCACGAGGCGAGCACGCCCTGCCGCCACGCCGACGGCCTCATCAACGTGGCGACGAAGGTCACCGGATGGATGCTCGACGGCTCCGCGGACTCGGTCGATTACATCGTGGACAAGATCATCCCCTCCGAAATCTACGTGCGTTTCAACCACACCCTCACGCGCGCAGTCAAGATGGACGACGCCTCCGAGAAGACGCTCACCCTCCTCGACAAGATTGCCCGCACGTTCATCACCGAGAACCCGGAGCGCATTCAGGGCGTCATCGACCGGCTCAAGGCGACTTGACGCGAGACCCGGGAGAGGCGCCCTCCGTGTACGAAGGCCGGCTTTCCCCGACGCCTCTTCGATCTTTCGATGGATTCCCCGCCGGTGGTGGAAGCGTGCGCCCGAAGCCGTTAGTTTCGGTCTTCCTGCTTCGAACCCACCGATACGCTTCCTTTGAAACACGTCACGATTTACACCGACGGCGCATGCAGCGGCAACCCGGGACCGGGCGGCTGGGCGGCCCTGCTCCTGTTCGGCCCGCACGAGCGCGTACTGGCCGGAGCGGAGCCGCACACGACGAACAACCGCATGGAACTGAAGGCCGTGGTCGAGGCCCTCAAAGCGCTCAAGGAGCCCTGCCGCGTCACGCTCCACACCGACAGCGCCTACGTCGCCAACGCCTTCAATCAGGGCTGGATCGAAAACTGGCAACGGCGGGGATGGAAAACGGCGGGAAAGAAAGACGTCAAGAACCGCGATCTGTGGGAAGCTCTCCTCGAAGCGATGAAACGGCACGACGTACGCTTCGTGAAGGTGAAGGGGCACGCCGACGACGAACTGAACAACCGCGTGGACGCGCTCGCCGTGGAGGCGATGAAGAGCCTGTGAGCGACGGCCTCTCGGCGTAACGCGTCGGCCCTCCCCGCACACGAATGAGGTATTCTACGCGGGAGAACCTCATGGGCCATTCGATCCGACATTCGGGCGTGAGCGTTGGGCTCATGGTGTTGCTGCTTCTGCAACAGTGGCCCGTCACGTACGTCTTCGGGATCCTTGTTCAGCAGGCACAGCCCTGTTCGAGCGCTTTCTGCCCGCTCGAGCGACACACCTGCCGGGACGGCTTTTGCCCCATGCGCCGGAGCGCCCCGCCCCACGTCAGGGGCCGCGCCACGCCGCACGGCGCCCCGCTTCCCCTTCCGAAGGCTGCCCTCAAGGAGCGCGGCGCTTCGACCACGGCGTTCGCGTTCACGTGCTCGTGCGAACGCTTCGGCGACATTCGGGCGGTCACGTTTACCCTGGACCAGGCCGTCCCCCCGCCGGTGGAACGACCCGTGGCGACCGATACGGACGCGTCCCACGACGACGACGCCGTCGCACGACCCGCCGGCACGCCTCC
>JALSSK010000286.1 GCA_026984335.1 Rhodothermales bacterium | reverse complement strand
GTCGCGCCGGGATCAATCGTCCGTGTCGAGGATCTCGTCGATGCGGGCGACCACGTCTTCGAGGTGGAGGCGGGTCATGTGGTCCTGCGTGCGGCGGAGGGCGCGGGCGACGTCGCGGCGGAGCGTCTGAAGCTCACCGCGCACGAGCGCCCGGATGTCGGACTGGCTCACGTCCACGGGGGTGAAGCCGAAGAACGCCCGGAAGGCCGGCGGCGGGGGCGTGATCTCCTGCGTCATCAGGTACTCGAGCCGTTCGAGGTAGCCGCGCTGGAGGTTGCGCCGGTACGGGTCGATGCCGCCGCGCCCGAGTTCGCGCCACAACCCTTCGCGCAGTTCCGCCAGCATCTCGGAGCACGTGTACGCGTCGTCGCCCATCATGGCCTCGGCTTCGATCAGGCGCGCCATGCGCTGCGGGTCGAGGATCATGTTGACGAGGCCCACCTGCAGCCGCCGCACGCGCTCGAGCGCCCCGGCGTGTTCGATGCGGCGGAGGATGCCCTCGTCGAGCATCCACGCCGGCGTCAGGAACGCCTCGCGCTGGAGGAAGGCCATCGCCGCGCGCTGCCGCTCTTCCGGGACCGGTTCGTACACCACGCCCTCCTGCTCATACGTCTTGTACGTCTCGTAGACGCCCCCGATGTTGCGCGCCACGTGGCCCATGTACCGGTTCCACTGCCCGACCACCTGGCCGTAGAGCTCGTTCAGGTCGTCGTAGTTCTTGCCGTTCTCCTCCGTCCACGCGATCAGGTTCGGCACGATGCGCCGGAGGTTGGCCAGCCCGTACTCGCTCGCCTTCACGGGGTCGTCGCCGAGGTCCTCGTTCTGCGCGCGCGGATCGATGCGGGCGCCGGTCTGCCGCCCGTAGAAATAGCGGGGGTCGCCGGCGTGGGCGAGCACCCACTCGTTGAGGATCGGGCGCTCGGCGTCGGCGTCGGCGGCTTCGGGGATGGGACGATAGCCCCAGCGGACGGCCCACTTGTCGTACTCGCCGAGGCGCGGCATGAAGTTCGTCACGCCGTCGCCGGGCTGGGCGACGTAGTTGAAGCGGGCGTAGTCCATGATCGAGGGCGCGGTGCCGTGCGTGGCGGTGAACGTCGGAGAGCGGAGCGAATCGACCGGGTAGGCGACGCTCGAACCCCAGTTGTGCGGCAGCCCGAGTGTGTGCCCCACCTCGTGCGCGGCGACGAAGCGGATGAGCCGGCCCATCACCTCGTCCTCAAACGCGACCCCGCGCGCCTCCGGGTTCACCGCCGCCGTCTGCACGAAGTACCAGTTCCGGAGCAGGTTCATCACGTTGTGATACCACCCGATGTCGCTTTCGAGGATCTCGCCCGAGCGCGGATCGTGGACGTGCGGGCCGAAGGCGTTCTGCACCGGCGAGGAGAAGTACCGGATCACCGAATACCGGACGTCTTCGGGGCTGAACTCCGGGTCCTCCTCGGGCGTCGGCGGGTCCTTGGCGATGATGGCGTTCTTGAAGCCCGCCTCGGCGAAGGCCGCGTTCCAGTCCTCGACGCCCTGTTTGAGGTACGGCCGCCATTTCATCGGCGTGGCCGGGTCGAGGTAATAGACGATGGGCTTGACCGGCTCGACGAGTTCGCCGCGCGCCCACGCCTCGGGGTCGCTCGGCTCCAGGCGCCAGCGCGTGATGTAGCACCGCTCTTCGGCCTTCTGGCTGTCGCTGGCGTAATCGGTCATCGTCACGCTGAAGAAGCCCACGCGCTCGTCGCAGCGGCGGGGCTGCATCGGCGTTTCCGGCAACAGGATCATCGACTGGTTCATCTCGAGCGAGATGGCGCCCGTGGAGGCCTCCGTGGGCGGCGCCGAGGCGTCGTACGTGAGCACGTGCCGCACCTCGATGTTCCGCGGAAAGCTCTTCGCCCACGCGATGAACGTACGGCTCTTGTCGAGGCGGCGCACCTTGTATTGATCCCGGCGGAACTTCTGGAGGCCGAGCGCCGGCACGTCCTCGGTGAACAGCCCCGTCACGTCGATGACGGAGCCCGTCGAGTCCTCGTTGAGCGTCTCGACGTCGAACGCCTTGATGATCGGCTCGAAGTTCGAATTGCGGACGGCCTGATAGATCGGATCCTCCTCGTCGGCCACGTTCTCGAAGCTCACGATGCGAAGGAGGATCTTTTTGCCCTGTTTTTGCCAGCGCACCACCTGCGTGTTCGCCTTCATCCCGCCGTAGCCGATGTTGTTCTCCGTCCGCGCGATGCGGGTGACGAGGAGCATCTCGCGGTCGAGCAGGCTGTCGGGGATCTCGTAATAGTATTTCTCCTCGACGCGATGCACGTCGAAGAGGCCCTCGTCCGTCTCCGCCTCTTCCGTGATGACGTCGCGGTAGGTTTTGTCTTTCTTCTTCTTATCGCCGTTGGCTTTGGCGGCGGTTTGCGCGCCGGACGGCGGAGACGTCACGGGCTTCGTGGTGCGGCATCCGGCGAGGAGGACGACGCCAAGCAGAAACGTGAGGAAGGTACGTACGGGTGTCATACGAGCATGTGCATGAAATGAATTGAAACAACGACGCATCGACCGGACCCGTCGGGGGGGGTGGTCGGCGCGGGCATAAT
>JALSSK010000285.1 GCA_026984335.1 Rhodothermales bacterium | reverse complement strand
TCCACCCGCTCGCTCCACATCCCTCTGATGATCTATGACACGCTGAAAGGCAACTACGCCGACAACGACGGCAAGCTCGAACGCCTCGGCATCGTCTGCGAAGCCATCGCCAGCGGTCTCGGCAAGGCGGAAAAGATCGACAAGGAGGACGCGTTTGCCCTCAAGACCTCGCAGATTGTCTTCCTCACGCAGGGCGAGATTGCCCGTCTGACGCAGTTCGCCCGCGAGACGGTCGAATCCGACCGGAAGCTCACGAAGAAAGCCATCAAGGACCTGAGCAAGACCGTCGCCGCCGAGAGCGGCATCAACGAGCGGCCCACCGACGGGGTGGACGTGGCCCTCTTCGGACGCATGACCACGGACGAGGCCAACGCCTTCGCTTCCGTCGATGCCGCCATGCAGGTCGCCCACCCCATCGCCACGCACACCACCGTCACCGAGACGGACTACTTCACCGCCGTGGACGACTGGAAGGCTGCGGGCGGCTCCGGCGGCGACACCGACACGCGCGGAAGCGGCCACATCGGCGAACTGGACTTCAACAGCGCCGTCTACTACAAGTACTTCTCCTGCAACTTCGACCTCCTCGTCGATAACCTCGGCGGCGACCAGGACGCAGCCATCGAAGCCCTCGAGGTGGTCTTCGACGCCGCCTGCCGCGTCACGCCCTCCGGCAAGCAAAACTCCTTTGCCAGCCACAGCCCGGCCGAGGCGGCGCTGCTGGTGATCCGTGAGGCGAAGACGCCGTGTTCGCTGGCGGCGGCCTTCGAGGCGCCCGTGCCGGCCACCGAGGACGGCTACGTGGCCGAGAGCATCAAGCGGATGCTTCGCCGCTATGCCCGCCTGGTGGACGCCTACGACCTGGACGACCGCGCCGCCGCCTTCGCGCTCGACGGTGATCTGCCCGACGGACCGTACGACCGGGCCGACAAGCTCTCGGCGCTCTGGACCTTCCTTCGTAACCACCTCACCGCGACGGTCTGAATCATGCCTGGATTTCTGCTTCATCTCTACGGCCCCATGCAGAGTTGGGCCGATACCGGTTTCGGGCAGCTCCGCGAGGCCGGCGAGTTCCCCGGCCGGGCCGCCGTGCTGGGCCTCGTCGCTGCCGCGCAGGGGATTCCCCGCGCCGACGACCGATTGCTCGACCTGCACGCCGCCCTCCGCGTCCATGCCGCCACGGTGCGGCCGGGCCGGGTTCTGCGCGACTTCCACACGGTGGAGACCCGTGAAGGCAAGCCGCGCACGCTCACGTCCCGGGACTACCACCACGATGCCCACTTCGTCGTCCTCGTCGAGGGCGAGGCGGGCGCCGTGGCCGGGGCCGAGCAGGCGCTGCACCGGCCCGTTTACACGGCGTTCCTGGGCCGCCGGTCCTGCCCCCCGGCCCTGCCGCTGCTGCCCGGGCCCGCCGGTGACGATCCGTTTGCGGCGCTGCGCAAGGCCGCGCAGACTACGGCGCGCGCCTTCCCCCGGGACGACCGGACGTGGCGGCGGGGCCGGGCGGCTGACACGATTATGATATGGCTGGACGGCTATTTCGAGCGGGACGGCCTGCCCCCGGCGCTGGCCGACGCACGCTCCGTCACGCAAGGCACGCGCCGCGGGCGGCTCATCGGCCCCCGGCGCGCCTACGCCGCTGCGCCGTTCACGCGGCTGCGCCTGCCGATCCCCGAATTATCCTCTAATGACGAACACCAATCTTACTTCGATGCTCTACGTTAGCTTGATTCATCTGCCTCGCCGTCGCCCCCGCCGGCGACATCTCGACCCCTACCAGGCCCACCAGTTTGCCTGGAAAGCCTTCCCCGAAACGCCCCGCAACACGGGGGCACGCCCGTTCCTTTTCAGCCTCGACGCACGCGGCCCGAACCACAGCCTCCTCGTCCAGAGCACCCGCGCCCCGGACTGGAGCTTCCTCGACGAGGAGGCTCGCGTACAGACCAGGTCGTTCGACCCGGAGCGCATCCCCCCGGATACGCCGCTTCGGTTCTTCCTCCGGGCCAACCCGACGGTGGACCGCAAGGGATTTCACGACGGAAAGAAGCGCCGCGTGGCCGTCGGGATCAACCCGGAGCTGGCCTTCCAACGGATGGGCCGCCCGGAAGACACGCCGACGAAGCCTGAAGCGATTGCGGCCTGGCGCGATGCCGAGCTGCGGGATTGGCTCGTGCGCCAGGGCGCGCGGCGTGGCTTTGCGGTGGAGAACTGTGCGCCTGGCCCCATCGTGGCCCGCCGCATCGTCCGCACCGAGCGCGGCCGCCCGCGGGGCCGTGCCATGACGTTTCACGAGGTCGAATTCACCGGCACACTCCGGATCATCGATCCGGCGGCCTTCGAAAAAACCTGCCGGGAAGGGTTGGGACGGGGGAGGGCCTTTGGATATGGCTTACTCATGGTCCGTCCGGCCTGAGCGGAGTAAATGGTAAAAAGCGCCGGTACCAATTGCGTACCGGCGCTTTTTTTTCGTTCTTTGACATACTTTTCGGCGAAATCAGGCGAATTTTTAGTCTCTTCCCCGCAGGCGCGGGGATGACCCTTTCGCGCGCGGGTCGATGCGCTCGGCGGAGGTCTCTTCCC
>JALSSK010000284.1 GCA_026984335.1 Rhodothermales bacterium | reverse complement strand
GGAGCTTATGTCCCTCGCGCTCGCCGGCCTGCTCGCGGTAAGCCTCGGCTATTCCGGCGTCGTGTGGATGGGGGACCGAGGCGCGGCCGACCCGCCCGCCGGGGCTTCGACGGCCGGGCCAACCCGTCTGACGGCGCGCACGCCCGAAACGACCGACGAAGCGGACGACGCACCCCGCCTCGAAGCCGCCGAACCACCCTCCGACGAAGCCCCCGCCGACTCCTCGCCGGCGCCCGACACCCTCCGCACGGCCACCGCCGCCGCACCCGCACCCACCGACTCTTCCACCCTCGCCGTCACGGCGGAGGACACGCGTCCCGGCAGCCTCCGCGTCTCGGCTTCGCCGTGGGCCGTCGTGTTCGTCGACGGCGACTCCATCGGCACGACGCCCTTGCGCGAGCCCCTCACGCTCCCTCCCGGCCCCCACGAGATCGCGTTCCGCAATCCTCGCTTTCCCGCGTCGCTTTCATTCACCCGCTCCGTGGAGGTCCTCCCCGGCGAGGCCGCCGACCTCGCGTTCTCGTTCTGGGACCACGTCGGGCAGATCACGCTTCAGGTCAACCCCTGGGCGCACGTCTACGTCGACGACGTGTACCGCGACGCCACCCCGCTCGATCAGCCGCTCCTCCTCGCGCCCGGCCCGCATGTCTTGCGGCTCGAACATCCCCAACTCGGCATGCTTCGGGATACGATCCGAGTGACGGCCGGGACCGTGGAGACCCTTCGATACAACATGCGGGAGGCATACCCCCCTTGAAACGGCGGCAGACTTCGGAAAGTGGAACGGTGATTGACATAAGCTCCAGGAAAGAGGTCGAAAGGCCTCATCTAGCGCATGATTTGCGCAGCAGTAGGTAAATCCGTAACAATGCGAAACAGACCAGGGATCTTTCTCACACTCTTGCTCATCGCGACGGCGGGGTGGGGCCCGGGGGCGTCGGCGCAAAGCTGGACGTTCCGCACGCCCATGCCCACACCGCGCTGGGGCGTCGCCGCCGTCGTCCTCGAGGGCAAGGTGTACGTCATCGGCGGGCAGGCCGAAAACGGCGCCGTGCTCGACGTGGTGGAACGCTACGACCCCGACACCGACACCTGGGAAACGCTCCCCCGCATGGACGACGAGCGTTTCAATGCCGCCGCCGTCGTCTTCGGAGGAAGGATCTACGTGCTCGGCGGGCGCGACAAGGACGGCGACGTCAAGGACGACGTGCAGGTCTACGATCCCGCCACCGGCCTGTGGACCCCCGCCCCCGAGTTGGAAGAGAAGCGGGAAGGGGCCTCGGCGACTCTGCTGGAGGGGACGATCTACGTGGTCGGCGGGTCGAACGAGAACGCGCAGATCCTCAACGACGTGGAGCGTCTGGACACGACGTCCGGGCTCTGGAGTGAAGAAGACAAATGGGAGCTGGACGTGCCGCGTGCCTCACACGCCACGGTGACGCTCGGCGGCGTGGCCTACACCGTCGGCGGCTTCTCCACATCGGGCCCGCGCGGCCCCGTGCAGCGTTATGACCCGAGCGGCGTCGAAACGCTCGGAGCTTCGCTCGATCCGCCCCGTGGCGGGCTCGCAGCCGCCGCCCTCGGGGGCGAGATCTATGCCCTGGGAGGACGAAGCGCCGCCAACCGGGTCGTACCCACAGTCAACGCATATGACCCGAACGCCGACGCGTGGCGCACGGTCACGCCCCTCAACACGGAGCGCGAAGGCTTCGCGGCGGTGTCCGTGGGCGGCTCCCTCTACGTCTTCGGGGGACGGGACGACGCCGGCAACGTGCTCGCCTCCGTGGAGGTGCTCGGCGGCAACAGCGCGCCTTCCGCCTCGGACGACGACGCCGCCACGAACGAGGACGCCGCCGTCACCATCAACGTGCTCGTCAACGACAGCGACCCCGACGGCGACGCGCTCACCATCAGCAGTTTCACCCAACCTGCCCACGGCGTCGTCACTCAGACCGACGGCGAGAGCCTGCAATACACCCCCGAGGCGGATTTCTTCGGCGAGGACACGTTCCTCTATACCGTCAGCGACGGCGCCGCCACCGCCTCGGCCACGGTCACCGTCACCGTCGCTCCCGTCAACGACGCGCCGGTCTTCACGAGCGCGCCGGTGACGGAGGCTCAGTGGAACACGCCGTATACGTACGCCGTCGCCGCCGCGGACGTCGACGGCGACGCGCTCTCGATCACCGCCCCCACACGCCCGGCCTGGCTCACCCTCACCGACCACGGCGACGGAACCGCCTCGCTCGAAGGAACCCCCACCGACGTCGGCGATCACCCCGTCGTGCTCCGCCTCTCCGACGGCCTCGTCTCCGTCGATCAGAACTTCACCATCACCGTGGCCGCCACGAACAGCGCCCCCTCCGCTTCGGACGACGCCGCCGCCACGGACGAGGACGCCGCCGTCGAGATCGACCCGCTCGCCAACGACGCCGACCCCGACGGCGACGCGCTCACCATCACCGCCGTGACGCCCCCCGCGAACGGGACGGCGGAAATCCTCGAGAGCGGAACGCGCCTCCGATACACCCCGGCAAAGGACTTCTTCGGCGAGGACGCCTTCACGTACACCGTCGAGGACGGC
>JALSSK010000283.1 GCA_026984335.1 Rhodothermales bacterium | reverse complement strand
GGCGACGCCGGCGGCCTCCAGCTCGGACGTGACGGCGGGCTGCGTCCGGCGCGCCACCTCCGTCAACCGCTCATAGACAAACCAGGCTTTCTCGTCTTTCGTACGCAAATATCGGGCTTCGCTAAGGTCGGCCTGTTCGGCGAGGCGAACGATAAACTCGGCTCCGTCGGTCTTCCCGGCGGCCTGAAGCAGGGTCGGATCCACTTTCTGCCGCCACGAGGCATCTTGCGCCCGGACGTCCGTCAGGCCGACGAGGAGGAGCAGGAGCCCGACGGGAAGCGCGCGTCGGCAAAGGAAGGTGTGTAAAAATGGAAGCATGGGGAAGGGGGATATGATTAGTAAAAACACACGTATGCGCTCGTCGATGGGCCGGGGCGGAGCGCGAAAGGACGTTCTTCAGGGGAGCAAACATCCATGAAGCCAGGAAGACCGCACTTCGGCGAAGGCCGACCACTACACAGAATATAACGGAGACAAACCCGATCTTTGCGGCTCGAAAACTACATCCACAAGGGCCGGCTGCCCGTTCGGTGACGGGAACGGACGAGGCAGGCTCAAAGTAGCGAATCCGGAGGAAAAAACACAGCGCCGCCGGTGCGGGGAGGGCTATTTCAGAAGGGTAAGCGCGCGCGTCAGGGTCTGCGTTCCGGCGCGGAGGCGATAGAGATAGACGCCGCCCGGCAACCCGGAGGCGTCGAACGCGATGCGATGGAGGCCGGCTGCACGGCGGCCGTCCACGAGCGTCGCCACGGGACGCCCGAGCAGGTCGAACACGGTGAGCGTGACGTGCGCGGCGCGGGGCAGCGCGAAGGGGATCGTCGTGCGCGGGTTGAAAGGGTTGGGGTAGTTCTGCGCGAGGAGGAAGCCGTCGGGGAGCGCCTCGTCTTCGACCGCCGTCGCCACGGCGGCTTCGGTGAAGAGGAGATCCGTGTCGGCGGCGAGGTCGACGTGCTCTTCCGTCGCTCCGGCGCGCCAGTGGATGCGGAGCGTGTCGATGCGCGCGGCGTCGCCGAGGCCGAAGTGGAGCACGGGGCTCGACTGCGAGCAGAAGCTGTCGCCGCCGCTGACGGTGCGCACGAGCGTCCGCCCCCCGGCGACGACCTCGACGCGGACGCCGAGCGCCATCCGGTTCGCCACACGCCCTTCGAGACGGATCGCGGCCCAGTGGCGCTCGGTCGGCGTCGCGTTCATGAGCAGCTTCACCCCGCTCGTCGCGCCGACGACGAGGTCGGGCCGCCCGTCGCGGTCGAAGTCGCCCGTGGCGAGGCCGTGCGCTTCCATCGAGAGGGCCGCGCCCGCATCGGGGGCGACGTCCGTGAAGACTCCGCCGTCGTTTCGGTAGAGGAAGCTCTTCGTGCCGTCGTATCCGGACGTGTTCACGACGAAGAGGTCGTCGTCGGCGTCGTTGTCGAAGTCGGCGAAGACGACGCCCCAGGACATGCCGTTGCGATGGGCGCCGCGTTCGACGGCCACGTCGGTGAACGTGCCGTCGCCGTTGTTGCGATAGAGGCCGGCCTGCCCGATGCGGGTCACGTAGGCGTCCTCCCATGCGTCGCCGTCGAAGTCGCCCCAGGCGATGCCCATGCTGTTGCCCGCGCCCACGTCGGCGATGCCGGCGTCGTGGGCCACTTCGAGCAGCGGGAGGTAGCCGTCGTTCCGGTAGAGGCGGCTCTCGGTCGATCCGTCGTGGACGCCGAAGAGGTCGAGCCGCCCGTCGTGGTTGAAGTCGATCCACGTCGCCTGCATGGCCACCGCCGAGGGCGGCCCGGCGATGCCCGCGCGGCCCGAGAGGTCTTCGAAGCGGATCGCGCGCTCTTCGGTAAGGTTGTGATAGAGCAGGTCCGGCGCGCGGTCGACGGCGAGGAAGAGGTCGAGGCGCCCGTCGCCGTCATAGTCGCCGAAGGCGGCGGCCCCGACGTTGGCCGTGGCGTCGATGCCCGCCTCGGCGGTGACGTCCTCGAACGTGCCGTCGCCGCGATTGCGGAAGAGCTTGTTCTCGCCGTCGGTCTTTCGCCCGAGGAAGAGGTCGGGGAGGCCGTCGTTGTCGAGGTCGCCCCAGAGAGCGACGAGGTGTTGCCCGCTCACGGCCACGCCCGCCCCGGCGGCCGCGTCGGTGAACGTGCCGTCGCCGTTGTTGCGGAGGAGCCGCGGGACCCCGCGCACGGTGGTCACGAACACGTCGTCCCACCCGTCGCCGTCATAGTCGGTGACGGCCACGCCGTAGCCGTCGAGGCCTGCGAGGCCCGCCGCCTCGGTGGCGTCGGTGAAGGCGAGGGGCTGCGCCGTCGCGGCAAGGGCCGCCGCACCGAGCGCCAGTCCGAGCGCTCGGCCCATCCATCGTTCAAAGAAAAAAGGGGTTCGTTCCGTCATCGCCGGACTTCGAAGGTTCGTGGGCATCCGCCGCAAAATAGGCGAAAAGGGGAAGGATGGAAAGAGAAGGGCGGGCAAATGCGGTTTTCGTACGGGTGGATCGGCGTGCGTGGTTCGTATTTCGTGATGGGGGAATCCGTGCGCGAGGGAATCGGGGACGTCAGGGGTTTATCGCCATTCGCCTTGTAGGGGCGACCGGCCGGTCGCCCCTGCCCGG
>JALSSK010000282.1 GCA_026984335.1 Rhodothermales bacterium | reverse complement strand
CACCCCTCGAAGCCATACCACTTCCCTCCAGGCCCGGATCGCCCCATCCTCGCCCAGGGGATCCTTTCCCATTACCCGATCACCCACCCTCTCTCACTTTGCTCGCGGGTCTCCTTTGAAGATGCGCTTCTTTTTCCGCCTCTTCCGGGAACACGCTACCTCCGTCCCCGGCGCTCTTTCCGGATGAAACTTCGAGATGGGCGGGAGGTTTTTTATGTCCTTCGAGGTCGTTCTTCATTCCATCCGGCTTTTTCTTCATCGGATGCCGCTCCCGGCATCACACAACGGCAACGCGCATGAGCACCGATTCCGCAATGATTTACCTTTTCGAGGACGCGGTCAATGCGCTTCTCGACCTCGCAGAACTCGACGGCACGGATGAGATGATGCGCTCGGTCGTGGTGGCGCTGGAGACGGTGCGCGTCGCACAGCTCGAGGGAGAACTCCCCGAGTCGGAAATGCATGCTCCGGAAAAGATTGACGAGGCGTTGAAACAGATCCGGAAGCTGCTGGAAGAAGGGCCCGCGTAACGAAGAAGCGGCCTCGGCGCGATCGTCGGACGCACCTGAGAAGAGCCGGCGTAGACCGTGCGGCGACGGGGTCAGGCGGCGTGGGCGTGCGTTTTCAGGCGGGAGACGCGTCGGCGCGCGTGTGAGGTCGCCCGCTCTTCACGGATCAACTCATGCGTGATGAACGTAGCCGCCGAGATGACGCCCCCGAGGAACCAGAACGTGACGCCCCATGCCATGGCGAAGCGATCGCCTGCCGCCCGGGCAGCCAGGTCCGCGATCGGCGCAGCCACGAGGACTCCAACCCCAATCGACAGCAGCCAGGGCAGGAGATACGATCTGTTTTTTCTACGTTGCACCATCGGTTTTCTCGCTCTACTTCACCAAAACCTGTGATTAAGTACGAATAATCACAGTCTTTCGCGACTGCCGACGCAAGATCGTTACGACTTTGACGACAGATTTACACGCAACCGAAAGTAAGCAATTTGGTCCTCCATAGATGTGGGGATTTTTCCCATTTCCCCCGCAAATCATGGCAAAGGCAGCACGAGATTGTGGCAAAAATGTCACAGTCTCCTTACGTCATCCGCGCGACGACGGCTCTCCTTCGCACAGGGACCGGGAGGCCGTTTCTTCGCCGGCCCACGCTTCTATCTGCTCACTCACCAGATACCACGCCCGATCCTCCCTCCAGTACGGCGAGGTCTTCATCCGCCACCGGTCGAGGTCGACGAGGGCGTACCACCGGTCTCTGACGCGGTAATATCCGGGTCGCACCCGCCCGCGCACGCGGACGGAGACCACTGCCAGCTCTTCCGGCAGCTCTTCCCGTATGTCGATCCATCGAGCCATGCACGATCTCTCCGCGCCGTTTCTCCCTCACCCCGGTCTGAGGCCATACGGGCGAACCTACGGAAAACGCCCCGCTTCTCCCACCGACGCGCGCTGCGCAACCCTCCCTTCGCCACGCGCCCGCGCGCGCCTCACAAGATCTCCTCGCCGGTCACGCGGTCCCAAAGGACCAGGCGGAACGCCTCCGAATAGCGCCCGTGGTTCTTCTGCTCACAACACCTTCCACACGCCCGGGGATGTTTCAGTCGTCGAAAAAACGGATACTCAGCCCCGCACGAAGGGCACACGGCGAGATACCGGGCGGCGGTCGGGTCTACGGAGACGTTGGCGCGCAGGCGTTCCGGGCTTGCCCCGCATCGACGGGCCCAGTCTTTCCACACGGCGTCGTGTCCGCTCCGGCCGCGCGTTTCGTAATCCAGCGCGTGGGCGATCTCGTGCCGCACCGTATCCTCGAGTTCATCCCACGACAGGCGGAGGGCGAAATGTCGGGAGAGGCTGAGCCGCCGCACGCAGGTCTCCCCCACCTTCCAGGCACAAGACCCGACGCGGCGATGCGCCCGGTCGAAGGTGAACGTCCAGCCGCGCGCCCGCAGGGGTTCTCCGAGGTGCGCCTGCCCGAGTTCGTCCATCAAGCGACGGGTGTCCGCTGCGACCTCCTCCAGCTTACGCGCTCGATCCGCCATCCGCGCCCTTATTGAATCAGCGAACCGTAGTCCGAGAGATGCGACGGGTCGAGTTCAGTCAGCAGATCGTAGGCCTGTGCGCGCTGCTGGGAGTCCTCGAAGAGGGCCGCCAGCTCTTTGAACTTCGCGGAGAAAAAGATGTCCGTCACGTAGGCGCGGGAGACCTCGTCGTTGAGACTCTTCAGTTCATCGAGCACGCCGAGGACGGCCGTTCGCGCCGCGTCGGCGTCGGAGGTGAAGACGTCGAGACCATGGAAATGATAGTCGAAGTATGCTTTTCGGAGCCGATTGAAGCGGGGGTCCTGAAGCTGCGCGATGAGCTCGCCCCGGCTCCGGTCGCCGCCGAGCTGGGTCCATCCGGCGGCTCCTGAGGAACGCGCCAGTTCGGCGATGAGGCGCGCCTGATCGAAATACTTGGTCCCGCCCAGTTCACTGAAGGTGTCGTAGTCATACCCCAGCATGACGTACGCGTAGAAATCGAGCACGGAAGTGAGCGGGTCGAACCGGTCGATGTCGTGGATGAGCGGCGTGCCGCGCGTG
>JALSSK010000281.1 GCA_026984335.1 Rhodothermales bacterium | reverse complement strand
GCGCACGGCGTCCGTGGCGAAGTTGACGCCGTCGCAGAGCACGCGCGCCTCGCCGGTGGAGGCGTCGTAGGCCATGAACGTGAGCGCCTCGCCGTCGGTGTCGCCGCCGATGCTCAGGAAATAGACATAGTCGCCGCCGAGGTTCACGGGCGAGGCCACGCCGCGCGAGACGCCTCCGGCGAAGGCCGCGAGCAGGTCCGCCGCGTCGTCGGAGGGCGCGCCGTCGAAGTCGACCGTGGCGATGACGGTCATCGTGGAGCCGTACGTGTCGCCGGGGGTCCAGTCGGGCTGGGCCGAGGCGTGCGGGGGAATCGCCGCGAGGACGAGCGCAAGCAACGCGGCGAACGAAAGACGGGGCAAAGTCGGTCGTGCGGGCATCGTTCCGGGGGTCATTTGATGAGCACCATCGCGCGAGTCTCGACGAAAGCGCCGGCCTGGAGACGGTAGAGATACAGGCCGCTCGGCAGGTCGCCCGCCTCGAACGTGACGGCATAGCGTCCGGGCGGCCGGATCCCATCGACCAGCCGCGCCACCTCGCGCCCGAGCGCGTCGTGCACGGTCAGGCGCACCGGGGCGGCGGCGGGCAGCGCGAACGGGATACGGGTGGCCGGATTGAAGGGGTTGGGATAGTTGGCTTCGAGGCGGAACGTGTCCGGCGGCGCGCCGTCGACCGGCTCCACGGCGGTGGCCGTCGCGGCCGTGTTCACCGTCCACACGAACGGATCCGCCACGCTCCCCCGCAAGCCGTTCGTCTCGAAGGCGAGCGTCTCGGCGGTCTCATAGACCCGTTCCGAGGAGGCGTCGTAGACCTCGAAGCGAACCGTCTCGCCGCCGCCTCCGGCATAGATCGTCAGGAAGAAGAGCCACGTCCCCCCCACGTCCGTCGCTTCGGCCACGCCGCGCACGTCATCGTCGACGAACGCCGCGATCACGTCGCCCGCCTCGGCCGCCGCCCCGTCGATGCGAAGCGCGCCGGTGACGTTCATCGCGGCGACGAAGGCCGAGGGATCCACGCTCCATTCCGGCAGGCCGCTCTCGCGCGCGCCGGCGGTCCACACCAGCGGCGCGGCCACGAGCCCGCGCACGGCGTTCGTCTCGAAGACCTCCGTCTCCGCGATCCCGCGTACGGCCCCGGCGGCGGCGTCGTACACCTTGAACGTGACCGTCTCGCCGTCGGTGTCGGCAAAGACGGTGAGGAAGAAGAGCGGGCCGTTGCCGACGGTGGCGCCCTCGGCCACGCCGCGCACCTCGTCGCCGACGAAAGCCGCCAGGAGGTCGCCCGGGCCGCCGAGCCGGTCGCCGTCGTTCATCACCATCGCGGTCACGCTCATCGTCGACTCATAGTCGGAGGGGTTGACGGCCCAGTCCGGGGCCTGCGCCCGCGCCGAAGCGAGCGCGCCCGCACACGTCATGAGGAGGATCGGGAGACGTAAAAAAGTGTTCATCGATGTCCTCGCCTGAAGGATGAAACGGACGCCGGGCCGGTGGATGCCGGGAGGGCATGACCACCGGCCCCGAACGCGCGTCATTTGAGCAGAACCATCTTGTGCGTTTCGACGAAGGATCCGGCCCGCATGCGGTAGAAATAGACGCCGCTGGCCAGGTCGCCCGCCTCGAAGCGAAGCGCGTACCGTCCGGCTTTCTGCGCCTCGTTGACGAGCGTCGCCACGCGGCGGCCGAGCATGTCGAAGACCTCCAGCGTCACGCGCTCGGCCTGCGGGAGCGCATACCGGATCGTCGTCACGGGGTTGAACGGGTTCGGGTACGCGGGTTCGAGGGCGAACGTCTCCGGCAACCCGGCGGCCTCGGAAGCGACGGTTTTCGCAGCGATGCGGACCGGTTCGAGCGGGCTGCCCGCCGCCGCGCCGGGACGGAAGCGGATCGTTCCGGCGTCATAGACCTGCCCGTCGGCGTCGTCGAAGACGCGCACGGTGAGGTCCGTCTCCTCCTCCCCGTAGGCGAGGGCGAAGACGAGCGACCGTCTGAGCGCCTCCACGTACGTGATCCGTCCGACGCCGCGCAGCTCGTCGCCGGCGAAGAGGCCCACACGCAGGTTCGGGCGGCGCATCGGCTTGCCGTCGCGCTCGACCCGCGCGGTGAGCGTCATCGAGAACGGATAGGCAAGCGGATCGACGGTCCATCCCGGCCCCGCGCCCGCGTCGTCGTTTTTGGCCTCGGCGCGTTCGAGCGTCTCGCGCATCTCCGGCGCGCCTTCGTCCGGGCGCACCTCTTTCTCGGCCAGGCCGCGGGTTTTCGGGAGGGGGCGCGTCTCCGCCGCCTCCGGGTTCGGCGAAAGAGCCGCGCGCGCCACCGAGGCCGCCGCCTCGGTGTTCGCCGGGTACGTGAGCGTGCCGCCGTTGGCCACGTTGATCTGATAGCCGAGGCCGGGGTCCATCGTCGTGAGCGAGCCGACCCATCCGAGCCCGTCGACGTACTGGGCGAAGGCGAACTGGCTCTTGATGAGGTCGTCCGCGACGGCCGTGGCGTCGAGCGAGGCGAGCGCCTCGTTGATCGGCAGCGAGGCCTGCGGCAGATAGCCGATCCAGTTCCAGCCCGGCGTCAGCGTGATCGGCAGCGACGGCGGATCGACGACCGTGCCCGAGACCGAGAGGCTGTTCGACTGCCGGAGGTTGATCAGGTACGCCGGTCCCGGCTCGATGGCCGGCAGCGTGCCCACCCAGCCGAAGTCGTCGTCGAAGAGGCTGAAGGCCGTCTGGCTCTTGACGATGTCGCCTTCGGCGCCGGCGACGTCCGCGAGCACGGCGTTGACCGAGGCGTCGTCGGGGGCGGCGTTCAGCGAGAACCACGTCCATCCCGCCGCAAGGGCGACGGCCTGCTCTTGCACCGGCGGCGGCGCCTCGATGGTCACCGGCTGCGCGAACGTGCCCTGCACCGCCCCGCTCTCGAAGACGAACGTCTTGCTCGTCTCCTCGTGGAGCGTGCACGCGGCGTGCTGCCAGGCCTTGAACGTGACCACCTCGCCCGAGAGCACGTTGCCGTAGATCAGCATGTCGACGCGGAAGACGCCGGGCGAGCCCTCCGAGACCGTCCCCACGCCGCGCACCTCGTCGCCGACGAAGGCCGCCAGCACGTCGGACGTGTCCGCCGAGGCGACGCCGTCGAAGAAGAGTTGCGCCGTGAGGGTCATCGAGTACTGGAAGTTCGACGGCGTGACGCGCCACTCCGGCGGCTCGCACACCACATCGGCCGTGAGCGTGAAGGGCGTCTGCCCGAGGTCCACGCCGTCGGCGTCCGTGCCCGAGGCCAGGAGCGTGCCCTCGTAGGCGCCGAGCGCGAGCGTGTCGGGCAACGTGAACTGGATCGTCTTCGCCCCGCCGGGCACGATCGTGCCTGCCGTCACCGAAGGCGTGAGCGTGACCGTGGTGACGCCGTCCTCGTGGGTGAGGTCGAACGTGGGCGGCAGCGCGAAGGTGATCGGCTGCGCGCGCCCGTTGACGAGGCTCGTCGCCGCCACGGCGCCCGTGCCGCGCGTGATCTCGAGGTCGAGGTTGACCGGGCTGAAGGTGAAGGCGCTCTGCCGCACGGTGAACGTCCACGCCACGTCCTCGCCGATGCCGTTGCCCACGAGGTCCGAGACGACCACCGGCACGCCCTGCCCGTCCACGACGCCGGAGAGGAGCCGCGCTTCGAGCAGACGGCCTTCGAGATCGGCGTCGTCGGAGAGCGGGTCGAGGATGATCGTGCGCCCGTCGCACGAGGCCTCGACGGGGATCGTCGCGCCGGCGTCGGCGCCGTCGAGGTACGTCAGCGTCGCGTCGGGGAACTGGCCGTCGGCGCTGACCGTGGCGCAGTCGATGTCCTCGTCGAACGTGACGGCGATGTCGTCGCCGAGGGCGAGGGCCTCGTCGGCGGGCTGCGGCGTGCCGAAGGGCTCGGGCCGCTTCGTGTCGGCGACGCCGGGGAAAGGCTCCGAGTACGTCGTCCCGAGCGGGCACGAGGTGAAGGCCCGCACCTCGAAGAGCCCGTCGGCGGGCGGCTTCCACTTCGCCACGTACGAGTCGGCGCCGGGGTCGAGCGTGGAGGCCTGCACCTCAAGCGCCGGCAGCCAGTCCGGCGTATCGACCGGCCGGTACTCCAGCCCGATGCTCTCGACCGGGTCGACGTCGGCCTCCTGCAGCGTGAAGTCGTTCAGGATGACCTCCACCGAGTCGCCCGCCTCCGCCATGTCGGCGTTGTAGATCCAGTTCTCCTTCGGGCGGAGGATGGCGATCTCGCTGCACGGCGAGGCGAAGTGCACGCTGAAGAAGGCCGTGTCGGAGAGCGCGAAGGGCTGCCGGGTATCCGCTTTCCAGATGTCGTATTCGGTCGGCGGATAGATCATCACCCCGACGCTGTCGTACGTATAGGCCGTAGAGGTTCGCAGCGCATCCATGGTGATCGTGAGCGCCTCGTCCGGCTCCAGCGTGAACGTCTCCAGGCGTTCCCCGCCCAGCAGGTCCCCGGTCACCGTCAGTCCGAGGTTCTTGGGGTTGGTTTCTCCGGGGACCA
Organism: Rhodothermales bacterium; assembly: GCA_026984335.1. Taxonomy (GTDB): domain Bacteria; phylum Bacteroidota; class Rhodothermia; order Rhodothermales; family ISCAR-4553; genus JALSSK01. The sequence continues at coordinate 7,478 of JALSSK010000281.1, read as the reverse complement.
GGATGCTGTACTGCCGGGTCTCCTTGCTCTCGCTGGCGTTGATCAGCGTGAGGTTGAAGCTCGCCGGCTCGTCCGGATCGACGCCGGTGAGGATCGGCGGAGAGATCTCGATCCTGGGATTGTCCCGCTTCTGGGTGTTGGCTTCCCACGGGTTGGAGCTGCGCCCGCTGACGGTTCCGAAGACCGGCGTGCCGTAGACCGGGTCCGTCCCCACGTCGATCGAGAAGAAGTCGCCCGTATCTCCGTCGGAGAGGACGTAGCCCATCAGCTCGCTGTCGGCTTCGGTGGCCAGCGTATCCTTGACGCTCTCGGAACGGGCATCGAACACCGCCAGCCCGGTCTGGTCGTATCCGGCCCCCGTGAGAACGGCCCCGATTCCTCCGGTGCTCTCAAAAAAGATTCGGGTCGTCTGGGCAAACTTGGTTTCCGTCTCAACGGTCTCTATCGCGTATTCGAACTCGGCGCCGCCGCTGAGCGATCGGTTGACGGAGGGCGCCTCGAGCGCCTCGGCCTTGTTCGCTTCGTTCTGATCCAGCATCCCCTGCCAGTTTGCCAGCGCCTCCGTCAGCAGGAGTTGTTTCGTTTCGACACTCACGTCGAGGAGGGGATTCACGCCCACGGCCGATGAGATGTCGATCGAGGCATCTTCTCCCACCAGCTCGATGAGATCCTCCAGTTCCGGGATCAGGGAAAGCTCGATGTGGCTCTTTCCGTAGACGTAAACCGTTTTGAAAGGCTCGATCTCGTCGAAGTCCGTGGCCAGGGCTTCCGAGAGGTCTACGGAACAGGCGGCGGCGTCGACCGAGAGCACGTCGGCTTCCGCGAAAATGAGGTTGAAGGCGACGCCGACGAAGAGATCTTCCCCCACCCAGGTCATGTCGCTCGAGGTTGCGAATCGCTCCGTCGTGGTGGCGCAGATTTCGAGCGACCGCTCGCCGTCGTCGAGTTCGGTCACGTCCTGCCCGCCCACAAACCGTCCGCGCACCGCGAGCCCGGCGCCGCTTTCGATGGAGACGCCCAGCCCGTTCGCAGACTTGAAGCCCAGCACCAGGTCGAACTCGACGCCCGCATCGCCGCCGGTGAGCTTCATGTGACTCACGCTGTTGCACGTGGTGGTGCCCTTTGCGAGATAGCTGTAGGAATTGCTTCCGGGCGGGTCGTGGAGGATGAGCAGGGGGATCTCCCCCGTCGTCGCGGAGACGAACGTGGCCGTCCGGGCCTTGGCGCCTTCGATGATCGCCCAGGCCGTCTCGTCCACCGGCGCGCGACCGTCCACTTCGGCGACGACGTTGAGCGAACGCTGGAACGAGCGGTTCACGCCGTCGATGGTCCGTCCGGAGAAGATGTCCGGCTCTCCGGCGGTGGTCGTATAACTCGCCTCGCCGTCGACGAGCTCGAGCGTGGCCACGACGCTTTCGTTGCCGATGCCGTCGGTCACCGTCAGGGTTCCGTCTTCGAGCGGGCACGTCTGACCGTCCCCGAAGTCTTCGACGACGCTGATCGTCAGCGGGTATTCCATACCCTGCGCCAGCACGGGCACGGCCGGAAGGCCGCCGTCGTTGAAGCCCGCCGCGCAGGCCGCCGGCGGTTCGGGGAAGCCGCTTATCGTCACGGCCAGCGGCGCGTGATAGATCAGATCGAGCGTGTCCGCCGCTTCGGTCAGGTCCACCTCCTGCGCGCCGAGGTTGTCGAAGAACTCGATGATGTCGGCCTTGAGCGCCGCGTTGGTCGTCTCCACGTTGGTCACCTGCACGAGGTACTTCTGCGGCGGCAACTCGACCTCATAGTTCGCGTCGGTCTCGATGATTTTCTCGAAGCATCCGTCGGCGGTGAAGATCTTGATGGTGGCCGTGCCGATGGCGGTGTTGCAGCTCCCGCCGAAGAAGCCGGAGAGCGTGCGCGTCTTGCCGTCGGTGAAGTCGACGCCGAAGACGTCGTCGGCCACGGTCACGGTGGTGGAGGCCGGCGTGAAGGGATGTTCGTCGCCGGCGCTTCCGAGACGGACCTCGACCAGCCGCTCGCCGACGTCGGCGGCCACGGCATACGATCCGTCGGTCTCGGTCGTGCCCTTGAAGACGTCGTCGACGTAGACCTCCGCGTTCGGCACGGGACAGGCGGCGCCTTCATACTGCACGACGCCGGCGATGGTGAAGGCCGAGACGTCCGTGAAGTCGACCTCGTTTTGCACGGGGCTGTTCGCGCTCAGCGTGATGGTCTTGAACGTCGGGTCGAACTGCCGCACGCCGAGACTCGGAGTGACGGTGAAGGTCGTTCCGCTGCCGTACCGGAGGTTGGAGACGGTGTAGTTGCCCTCGGCGTCGGTCGTGGCGCAGGCCTTGAGCGGGGCGCTCTCCTCGGTCCAGTAGACGCCGCCCACGAAGGCCGCGTGCGCGTTGCCGCCGGAGCGGTCGCCTGCGATGCGTCCTTCGCCCTGATCCATCGGCCAGTAGCCGAGCAGGTCGTCCTCGTCGCCGGAGAGCGGGAGCGCTTCGGAAGCGGAAGCGGCAATCTCCTCCGTCGTCAGCGCGCGCGACCACAGCCGCGCCTCATCCATGCGCCCGCCGAAGTAGGCGGCATTCACCGTGTCGCCGCCGAAGAGCCAGGGCTGCGGCGTGTTCGGCAACACGGCGCCCACCGTCGCCGAGGCCACGAGGGCGACGCCGTCGCGGAAGAACTGCACGGCGCTCGTGCCGGCGTTGCGGTCCTGTTCGATGACGAGCGCCAGGTGCTGCCACCCGGTCGTGACGATGCCGTCGGCGCTCTCGATGACGTCTGCGCCGAGTGTGGCGCGCACCTTCGAGCCCGAGAAGCCGAGCCGCACTCCGGCGGCGGGCAGCACGATCAGATCCTGCTCGCCGTCGAGGTCCGAGGGCCGCACCCACAGTTCCACGGTGAAGACGTCGGGCAGGGTCACCTCCTGCACCGAGGTGTATCCGCCCTCGCCGTCGAAGAGGAGCGCCTTGTTCGGGTTCGGGTCGAGGCACACCTCGACGTCGCCGATGCCGCCGCCGAGCTGCGAGGCCACGCGCCCGCTGATGGAGCCGTCGGGCGGCGTCCAGCCGTAGTCGCAGCCGACCTCCAGCCCCGTAGCCACGGACGCGACGCAATAGAGCGCCAGCGTGCCCGGGGCGGCGTCGAAGTCGTTGTAGGTGCTCACGTCGGCGCCGGTGACGTCGATCGAGACGCCGTCGCGGGTGACGTTGAAGCCCTGGCTGCCGTCGACGCTCGCCGTGGACCACGTGATCTGCACGCGGGTGTCGAAGGCGCCGTCGGAGGCGGCCACGGCGTTCGCGCCGGTGATCACGATGCCGTCCCCGCTCACGGCCGCGCCGGCGTCACAGCTTTTCTCGGAGAAGGCGACCCCGCCGAAGGCGCGCGCGCAGTACGTGTACGTCACGCCGGGCACGGCGGTCGAGTCGATGTAGGCCGTCCCGCCCGCCGGCGTCGTGGCGATGAGCACGTCGTCCCGGAGCACCTGATAGCCCTCCTCCACCTCCGAGCGGTCGATCCACGAGAGCACGACGCGGTCCGGATAGGCGTCGGAGGCGTTGAACGTCTCGGGCGCGAAGATCACCGTCGTGCCCTCGTCCGAGGCCGAAGCCGACGCGCCGAAGTCGTCGAAGGCGACGACGCTGTACAGATAGGTCTCGCCCAGCTCCACGGTGGCGTCCTCGAAGGAGCCGAGGTTCTTGTCCGTGGTTCCGACGAGCACCGAATCCTCGGCGGCGAGCGTCCGGCGATAGATGCGGTAGCCGTCCTCGGCGCGGGAGTTGTCGCGCCAGGTGACCTCGATGCGGTCCTCGAAGGCGCCGTCGGCGGCGGCCACGTCGGTGGGCGCGGCGAGCGCGCGGAAGCCCTCGTCGAGGCCCGGCTCCGACTCGCTGTAGGCGTCGAAGGCGACCACGCTGTAGGTGTACGTGACCCCGGAGACGCCGGTGAAATCCTGGAACGAGACCTGGCTCGCGCCCGTCTCGCCGACGAGCGAGGGGAAGCTCTCCGAAGCCGCCTGCCGGTAGACGCGATACCCCTGTTCGATCTCCGAGTTGTCCACCCACGTCACCTCGACGAAGTCTTCACTGACGGCGTCGCCGGCGGCCACGCTCGTCGGCGCGTTCAGGCTGCGGCTGCCCTCGTCGCAGACCCATGCGGACTCGTCGGCGTCCTCGTTGACGGCGGCCACGCAGTACGTGTACGTCACGCCGGAAGCCTGCTCGTAGTCCGAGTACGTCGTCAGCGAGGAGGTGATCGTCTTGATGAGCGTCGTGTCGGCGTCGATGCGATAGAGGTTCATCAGCACCGCGCGCGTGGCGGGGTTGTTCCACGTGAGCACGACGTGGTCCTCGTGCTCGTCGTCGGTGGCGGCGACGTCCGTCGGGGCCAGCACGAGCGAGCGGCGGCCCACGGCGCACGCGGCCTCGGAGACGACGTCGGAGCCGCTCACGCTGCTCAGCGTGGCCACGCAGTAGCGGTAATCCACCCCCGGCACGGCGTCGCTGTCGGTATAGCTCTCGGCCCCGGCGTCGGTGGTGGTCAGCAGCGTCGAGTCCGCCTCGGCCAGGTCGCGACGGTAGACGAGGAAGCCGTCCTCGAAGTCGACCGGGTCGGTCCACGCCAGCTCCACGCGGTCGTCGAACGCGTCGAGCGTGGCGGAGAAGTCCCCGGGCACGGGCAGGATGTCGATGCCGCCGGTGTCGCAGACGGGCAGCGATTCGAGGGCGTCCTTGAGGGTCACCACGCAGTACGTGTGCGTCACGCCGGAGACGGGCGCGAGGTCTTCGTACGTGACCACGTCGGCGGCCACGGTGGCGAGTTCGGCGTCGTCGCGAAGGATGCGGTAGCCCGTCTCGTCGGCGGCCTGATCGGCCCACGTGAGCACGACGCGGTCGGGGTACTGCCCGTCGGTGGCGGCCACGTCGAGCGGAGGCAGGACGAAGCCCCGGCTGCCGACGTCGCAGCGCTGTTCGGAAGAGACGCCTGCCTCGTCCTCGGCCTCGACACAGTACGTGTACGCCGTGCCGGGCACGGCCGTGGTGTCGCTGTACGACTGCGCATCCGGGTCGAGGGCGGCCAGAAAGGCGTCGTCCCGATAGACGTTGTATGCCGTCTCGAAGGCCGAGCGGTCGGTCCACGACACCGTCACGCCGTCGGCGAGGGTGCTGTCGGTGGCGGCCACGGCGTCGGGGGCGAAGAGGATGCGGCTGCCGTCGTCGCACACGGGGTCGGAGTCGCCGCGCAGCGGAGCCGAGAGCACGAGGCAGTACTCGAACGTGACGCCGCGCAGGCCCTCGGTGTCGCTGAACGACGTCACGTCGCCGGCGGCTACGGAGATCTGCACGCCGTCGCGGAGGACGGCGATGGTGGCCTCCTCGACCTCGACGGGATCCCACGCGATCTCGACGCGATCCTCATAGACGGCGTCGGAGGCCGTCACCGCGCCGGGGAAGACGAGGTCCGCCGGCACGTCGGAGGCGACGAGGACGGCGTCGCCGTGGAGGGCGGCATCGTGGCCGCCGTCGGAGAGGTCGCGCACGCCGCCGGAGACCAGAAGGTCGAAGCGCCAGTATCCGGCCATGCCGGTCTCGTCGCCGGCAAGGGTGTGCTGCATGTCGGCGAGGATCTTGTCGCCGGTGCGGAAGAGGTTCCACAGCCGCACCTCGTCGATCATGCCGGAGAAAAGCCCGCCGGTGGCGGCGTCGCGGCCTATTTCGAGGAGGGCGCCGTCGTCGTCGGGCGCGCCGGAGGGATCCTCGTTCTCGGTGACGAGCTTGCCGTTGCGATAGGCGCGGAGCGTCTCGCCGTCGTAGGAGGCGGCCAGGTGGTACCACCGCCCGGCCTCCAGCGTGCCGAAGCCCGCCGTATACCGCACGCCGCCGACGGTGAGCGCCGCCGCCCCCCGCGCGGTCGCGTCGGGATGATCCCAGAAAATCGCATAGTTCGTCCCGCGCGCGACGATCGCCGAGGTGAGCGTGTCCGAAGGCGCGGCATCGCCCTTGACCCACGCTTCGAGGGTCCACGAGTCGAGCGGGTCGGTGTTCTCCGTGCTCGCGTAGTCGTCCACGCCGTCGAGGGCGAGCGCGGCGGCGTCGGAGCGTGCGAGGAGATACTGCCCCGGCTCGCTCAGGTGGCGAAAGGTGACCGTGCCGGTGAAGGGATTGACCCCGGCGGCTTCGGCGACGGGCGTCCACGCGCCGTCGGCGGCGCCCGCCCGCCGGTACAGCTTGATCCGGCCCGCGAGCAGGGCGTCGAGGTCGTCGAGCGCCTCGGAGGGGGTGAAGGTCACGTCGGCGGTGAAGGCGCCCGCGCCGAAGCGTTCGAGCACCCAGTACTGCCCGTCGAAGACCTCCGTCACGCCGGGAGGCGTCTGGTTCGGCGCGCCGTCGATGCGGGTGGCGTACACGTCGGCGCCGTCCTGCGCGGCATAGTCGATCTGAAGATCGGCGCCGGAGAACTCGACCACCCCGTCGTCCTCGGCGCGTTCGGCGGTGACGGCGTCGCCGATGGGAGCGCCGGAGTCGAGCCACGCCGTGCCGCCTTCGAGCGCGCCGTCGTGCCCGGCCACGAGGTCGGCGGCCACGAGGCCCGCGCCCTCATTGAGCGGCCAGTAGCCGAGCAGCCCGTCCACGGTGCCGTCGAAGACGTGGTGCATCGTCGCGCGGATCTCCGCTTCGGTGCGGGCCTCGTTCCAGATGCGGACCTCGTCCATCGCGCCGTCGAAGAAGTCGTCCGCGGGCGGGTCGGCCTGCGCTTTGGCCAGCCCCACCTCCACCCAGTTCTGCCCGAGCGTCCAGTCCGGCCCCCTGCCGTCGTCGTCGAGGAGCGCCGCCAGCGTCTCTTCGGCGATCACGACGCCGTTGCGATAGACCGTCACCACGGAGGAGCCGCCGGTCTCTTTCACGACGACGGCCAGGTGCTGCTGCCCCGTCACCCGCTCGCCCGCATCGACCGTCTCCCCGCGCAAATACACGCGCAACCTGCCGTCATAGAAGCCGACGTTGAACACGTCCGTGCTCAGGAATCCCGACCCGTCGTCCACGTCTTTGGAGAAGAAGGCGCGCCCGTCCGTGCCGCTCTGCGGGTCGATCCACATCTCGACGGTGAACGTGTTCGGGAGCACGAGGCCGGTGAGCTTCACGAAGTCGTCCGTGCCGTCGAAGTCGAGGGCGCTTCCGGCCACGGCGGGCGCGCTCGCGCCCCGCGCCAGGACGAACTGCCCGCTGTTCGAGACGTCCGGGAAGACCGCCGTCCCGGCGGCGGCGTCCACGGCGGTCGCGGTCGCCGCCACCAGCCATTCGCCGTCCTCGTTGGCGTCCCGGCGGAAGAGCTTGATGCGGGACGGGTCGGCCTCGTCGTCCGTCGTCAGCCCGCCGGTCGCGAAGGTGAGGTCGGCGGAGAACGGCCCGCCGTCATAGCGTTCCATGACCCGGTACGTGCTGTCGAGAAGCGCGATGCTCGACCCGACCGGCGGGTTCGTCGGCGCC
>JALSSK010000280.1 GCA_026984335.1 Rhodothermales bacterium | reverse complement strand
GGGATCGGCGGGCGCGGAAGGGGTCGGGTCGGCTTCGTTTGGATCTTTCATCGTCATGCGGTCATTTGATTCACGAAAACCCTTTCTCTCTCCAACGTGCCCGAGCCGGGCGCGTTCTGTCGATCCTTCCTGCTCATGAACGAACCGCTATTGCGCATCGACGCCGGGCGCATGCACGCCACGCTTGAGGCCCTGGCGCAGATCGGCGGAACCGGCGACGGCGGCGTGCGACGGCTCGCCTTCACGCGCGAGGACAAGGCCGGGCGCGACTTCATCGAAGCGCGGATGCGGGCGCTCGGCCTCGAGGTGCGCATCGACGGCCTCGGCAACATGGTCGGGCTTCGCGCGGGGCGGGAGGAAGGGCCGGTGGTGATGACCGGCTCGCACCTCGACACCGTGGCCACGGGCGGGCGGTACGACGGGGCCTTCGGCGTCGCGGCCGGGCTGGAGGCGCTGGCGACGCTCGCCGACGCGGGCGTGATCACCCGGCGGCCTCTCGCGCTCGTCGCCTTCGCCAACGAGGAGGGCGCGCGCTTTTCACCGGCGCTCATGGGCAGCAAGGTCTTCTGCGGCGCGCTCCCGCTCGCCGAGGCCCGCGCCCGCACCGACGCCGAAGGGATGACGGCCGGCGCGAGCCTCGACGCCACCGGCTATGCCGGAACGGACGACCTCCGCGCGCTCCCGCTCCACGCCTTCGTGGAGGTCCACATCGAGCAGGGGCCGGTGCTCGAAGCCGCGCGCGTGCCCGTCGGCCTCGTGACGGGCGTGCCGGGCATCACGTGGCTGCGGTTCCGCTTTCAGGGCGAGACGAACCACGCCGGCGGCGCGCCGATGGACCTGCGCCGCGATGCCGGATACGCCGCCGTCTGCCTCGCCCGCCACGTGCGCGAGGTGGCCCGCGCCCTCGGCGGGCTCCAGCGCGCCACCGCCGGACGGCTCACCTTCGCCCCCAACCTGGCCAACGTCATCCCCGGCGAGGCGACCGTCACGGTGGACCTGCGCAACCCCGACGCCGGGGCGCTCCGCGAGGCCGAGGCCCGGCTCCGAGCCTTTGCCGAAGCCGTCGCCGCCGAGGAGGGCGTCGCGGTCGAAGCCCGGACGCTCGTGCGCGTGCCGCCCGTCGCCTTCGACGCGACGGTCCGCGCCGCCATCGCGCGGGCGGCGGAGCGGCTCGGCTACCCGGCGAAGGCCCTCGTCAGCGGGGGCGGGCACGACGCGGGCATCGTCGCCGCCCGCTGCCCCACCGCGATGATCTTTGTTCCGAGCGTGGGCGGCGTCAGCCACAGTCCCGCCGAATACACACGTCCGGAAGACCTCGAAGCAGGCGCGAACGTATTGCTCCACACCCTCCTCTCGCTCGCCGGGGGCGCATGACGACGAGCGTCTCGGCGCAAAAAAAAACAGCGCGCCTGCGTAGGACGGCGCGCTGTTTCTCCACAAGCCTCTGGGAGGGAGGCGTTCCGGGAACGCTCACGCGTTCATTTCTTCCAGACGGGGAATACGAATCTGTTGTCCGGGATAGATCAGGTTGGGATCCTTGATCACTTCGCGGTTGGCTTCGAAGAGAGCCGGCCACCTCATGGCGTCGCCATATTGCTTTTTGGCGATCTTCGAGAGCGAGTCTCCACGCTGAATCGTATAAAAGACCGGCTCTTCGAGCACCTCCACGACGACGCGCACCGTCAGGCGCTCCTCCACCTTCTCCACCCCTTCGACGTTGCCCGCCAGCAGCACCGCTTTCTCGCGCGCGGCCGGAGAGTCAACCGTGCCGGTCAGCGTCACCGTACCGTCGTCGAATCCCACGACCAGGCCTTCTACGCTGTCGCCCAACGATTCGACGATGTCCTGCTTGATCTCCTCGGCTTCTCGGCCCAGGCCAACCTTTTTACCGATGTTTTTCAGAAAGCTGAAAATTCCCATTTGTGGCCCTCATATCTATAAATTTGAAAGATCTGGCGCAGAGGCTACTGCGGCTGTCTATGTACCGGACAACTGTTCACGAAGATGATGCCAACACTCGTAGCGCCTCGATACCCGGCGTAAAAATGGTCGGATTCGCAGGGCAGGCCCCGGCCCGTAGAATAATCATACAGCACACACCGCCATGCTCTGTGTGATTATACGACATCTCCCCGACACTTTCGCGTTGTCGGAGCCGCTCATTGCCCCCTGCGCATCATGGCACGATACCTGAAGAGAGACCGGGGGACGGTCACGGCCCTTCCGCCCGCCTCCGGTCTGTCCAGCCCTCGAAGGAGAACGGTGGAAATGGGACCGTGGCGTTCCGCATGGAAGCTTACACACCCCTTTTCATTCAAACAGGAATACGATCATGTCCAAACTGACGACCATCGAAGGCATCGGCGAAGTGCTGGCAGAGAAATTCAAAAGCGCCGGGATCGGGTCCGTGGAAAAGCTGCTCGAGAAGGGCTGCACGGCCAAAGGGCGCAAGGAACTGGCCGAGGCGACCGGCATCGACGGCAAGCGGATTCTGCGTTTCGTCAATCACGCGGATCTGATGCGCCTCAAAGGCGTCGGCGGAGAGTATGCCGAGTTGATGGAAGCCGCCGGCGTCGATACGGTCGTTGAACTGGCCCGTCGCAATGCCGCCAACCTT
>JALSSK010000279.1 GCA_026984335.1 Rhodothermales bacterium | reverse complement strand
TCAGCGGGCGCTCGAAGACCGGGTCCGTGATCGTATAGATCTTCGCCGGCCCGTACCGCCGGACGGCGTCCACGTGCGCCGGAGCGTCGGGGTGGATGAGGACGGCTTCGAGCGTGTGCCCGCCGGATTCGGCCAGCGCCCGGCACCGCGTCAGCGCTTCGAGCGACGACCGCTTGAGCTTGCCGTCCTGTACGGCGACGTACGTAAGGATTTTTCCCATGAGTTTGCGTGGTGTGGCGCGGAGCGACGACTTTATAAAACTTTCGCTTCGTGGACGAGCTTCTCGACGAGGACGTGGGCCATCTCTTCCGGTTCCCCTTCGAGGACCTGCCCCGGCTCCCGCTCCGGCGGCGGCTCGATGCCGACGACGACCGTCACGGGCAACCCTTCGGGCAGCGCGTCGACCTCCCGCGTGTCGATGGGCTTGCGTTTGGCTCCCATGATGCCCTTGAGCGTGGGGATGCGCGGGTCGTTCATGTCGTTCGAGCACGTGACCAGGCACGGCATCGGCAAGGCGATGATCTCCTGCCCCACGTCGCCCTGCCGCGTGACGACGAGCGTGCGCGCTTCCGGCTCCACGTCAAGGCCGACGGCGTTCGACGCATACGGCAGGCCGAGGCGCTCGGCGAGCATGCTCCCGGCCAGCCCGGCGTCGGTGTCCTGCGACTGCTTCCCCGTGGCGATGACATCGTAGTCCGAGCCCGCGAGGTGATCGGCGAGCAACTTCGCGACGACCATCGAGTCGAGCCGCTCGCCCTCGCCGGTGACAAGGTGCGTGGCGCGCGTGGCGCCCATCGCCAGGGCTTTCCGGATGGTCTCCTTCGCAGACGCCGGCCCGATGAGCACGAGGTCGATCTCACCTCCGTACTTCTCGGTCAGGACCAATGCTTCTTCGACCGCGGAAGCATCGTACGCATTGAGCACCATGCGCCCGGTGTGGATCGGGGCCGTCACGTCGGGGACCTGCTTGATGCAAACGCAAAATTTCATAAGCCATCAGATGAGTTGACGCCCTTTTTCAGACGATATACACGTTTTTCGGCGTTTCGAATGGGGCAACTTACAAAATGTCCTTCTCGCAAGATTCGAAATTTGCGTAAAGGGGCCGCGCCTCGAAGCCCGCCCTCGCCCGCCGCCGGTATAAATTCTGCAAAGGGCTTTTATCACGGCTTCCGTTTCCCGATTTTCGGAAGGCCTCTTCGCTCCCTTCGACTCTCTTCTCGAATCTATGAAGCGTTTTTTCCGTCGCGTCCGCTTGCTCCCCGGCGCGCTTCTGCCGACCGCCGTCCTGCTGCTCTTCGCCAACGGGGCCACGGCGCAGGATCTCGCCCCGCGCTTCGGGCTCGGCTTCAACACGGTCCTGAGCACGGAGGACGGCCTCGGACTCGGCTTCCGGGGCCGCGCCTCCGCCCCGGTCAACGCCGACCTCTCCTTCGCCGTGGACGTCGGCTTCGTCGGCTTCATCCTCGAAGGCCGGGACGACGCCACGTACATCTTCGACCCTCAGGTCTCGGCCATCGTGACGCTGCCGGGCGTGACGAGCGCGCCCTACCTCCTCGGCGGCGTCGGCGGCTACATTCCCCTCAACGACCGCGACCGCACCAACTCCGGCCCCACCATCCACCTCGGCATCGGATGGGTGCGCGCCCTGAGCGAGACGACGCTTTTTTATGAGGTGAACCCCGCGCTCATCATCGGGGAGAAGAACGTTCAGTTCGCCCTCCCTTTCCGCATCGGGCTGATTTTTTAGACGACGTTGCGACCGCGAGCGGAGCGCCCCCTTACGCCACCACGCGCCGCAGGATGGAGTGCAGGCGCTCGTGGTCGTCGTCGAGGAGACGGCTGAGGGCGCGACCGGCGGCGATGAGCTCGCGCTCCCCGTCGGGTCCGCCGCCGAAGGCCGCATGGCGCTGCCGGAGCACGGCCACGGCGAGGTCGTCCACCGGCACGGCGCCGTCGGGATGGCGGACGAGCGTGCGGAGGAAGTCGAAGGGCGGGCCGAGCGCGCGGACCTCCTCCGCCGTGCACGGCTCGACGAACCCGTGCACGGGCGCCGGGTGCGGGGGGAGCGTCTGCCGAAGCGCGCCGCCGGCCTCGCGGTAGGCGAGCACCTGCACGCGGAACGTCGTGCGGAGCAGTTCCATCACCTGCGGCATCTCCCGGCGGAGCTCCTCCGGCGTCATCCCGAACGCCACGGCCCGCCGGTTCGGTTCATAGCTTCCGATCTCGACGAGACTCACCGCGCCGAAGAGCACGGCGCCGCCGGGATGCGCAGCCTTCACCCACGTCCCGAACGCCGGCGCTTCCGCCGTGCGGTACACTTCCGCCACCCACTGCCGGGTGCCGGACTCGATCACTTCGCCTATCTTGCCGGTCACGTCGCCTCGCATGCGCGCCTGTTTTTTTCCGCCCGTCTCCGGAAGCTAATCTAACCACGAAGGCGCGCAGGTCACAGCCCCCCGCAAGTTTTTTTCGGGCCGGAGCCGGAAATCGTCCCCTCGCCGCCCGCACCCCATGTTTCTCGACGCGCCTCCCTCGGAGGTGACACGGGGGTGTCGGGTCGCATGTGTAGGTTCCCTCATCGCGACGCCCGGCATGCGTCGGACGTCGCTCCACCGTACATCTCACTCAGACTGGGAGGAAAATGACATGAGCGAAACCGCAACCCCGACCGCCGTCAAACACGCGCCCGGCACGTTCTGCTGGTGGGAACTGGCCACGACCGACCTCGAGCGCAGCAAAGCCTTCTACGGAGCGCTCTTCGGCTGGACGCACAACGAAATGCCCGTAGACGAGACGCAGGTATACGTCATGTTTCAGAGCGACGGCAAGGACGTCGCCGCAGCGTACCGGTTGACCCCGGAGATGCAGGCGAAGGGCGTGCCGCGTCACTGGGGCGTCTACCTCGCCACGGACGACGCCGACGCCGCGGCGGAGCGCGCCCGGAGCCTCGGCGGCACGGTCGTCGTCGAGCCGTGCGACGTGTTCGATGCGGGACGGCTGGCCGTGCTTCAGGATCCCACCGGAGGCGCCTTCTCCGTATGGCAGCCGAAGGCGCATCCCGGCGCGGCGAAGGTCAACGAGCACAACGCCGTGTGCTGGAACGAACTCGCCACCGACGACCCCGTGGCGGCCGCGAGCTTTTATGCCGGGCTCTTCGGCTATGAGACGGAGACGCACGACATGGGCCACGGCCCCTACACCGTCCTCATGCGCGAGGGCGCGCTGAAAGGCGGCCTCTTCCGCAAAGACGCTTCCATGGGCGAGATCCCCACCCACTGGATGACGTATTTCAGCGTGGCGGACTGCGACGCCGGCGCCGAGCGGGCCAAAGCGCTCGGGGCCGAGGTGGTCGTCCCCCCGACCGATCTCCCCACGGTGGGCCGCTTCTCTGTGCTCAGGGACCCCGCAGGCGCCGTCTTCTCCATCATCACGCTGACGGCGCAAGGCTGATCGTGTGCGGGAGAACGGGGCAGGGCGGGAAGACGGACGGGGAATCGCCGCGGGGGTCGGCGCGGACAAATGGGGTCTGATGAAGGCTCGTTTCGCGCCGGCTCGCGCGCCCGTCCCCTCCCCGCGCCCCGTCGTTCGGCCCGACGCGGCTAAACCACCGGCTTTCGCTTCGAAGCTTCCTTCCGCGAGCCCGCGAAGGGCAGTCCCCGTCTCCGCATCTCCCGTTCGATCATCTCATAGAAGAGCGCCTTCTCGTGCGCCCGGATGACGGCGCGTTCGTGCGCTTCGGAGAGGATCATCGGATAGCCGTCGCCCTTCTCGCACTCGCTGAGCACGACGGCGTGCACGAGGTCCACGAGCGCCGCGTCGTCGGCCACCCATAGCGGCATCTCCACCCGCCCGATCTCCCCCCGCCCCTGCCGCGACGGGACGTGGAGGTAAAAATAACAGATCCGGTTTTCCCCGTACTCCCGCTGAATGTGCGAGGCCGACTCGAACGTCGCCGAGCGCTCACCGGGGGCGAGGACCGCTTCGAAGAGCTTGCGGTCGGGCAGTCCTTCGAGGGTCGTCTCGGGATCCGGGGCGTCGCTCTCGCCGAGCGAGACGCGCAGCAGGTTGACCACCTCCGTATTGCCCGGCATGCTGATGTACGAGCACAGGGGAAGCGCCTCGGCGCGGAAGCCGTCGAGGATCTCGGTGTATCGCGCGATGAGCCGGCTCTCGAGGGCAGGGTTCTGCATGCGCCGGATCATCCACCGGATGAGCGTGCCGTCGGCGAGGGCCACGAGCGGGCGTCCCGGCAGGCGCGACTCCCGGGCCGTGCGAAGGAGCTCGCGCAGTTCGATCTCGTCCCGAAGCGCAGAGATGACGTCGGTCGAGGTGGTGTCGAGCAGGGGGTCGATGAGGTCTTCGAAGGCGGAACGGCGATAGCGGAACTCGGGCACGGCCTCCATGAGGGGCCGTTCGAGCGTGCCGTACTGGAAGGCGATGCGGCTGACGTTGAGCAGATAGCACGTCGGTTCCACGTGGCGGTCGGGATAGATCTGCGAGCCGTCCGTGGCGACGACGGTGACGGGCGTCGGGCGGGGGCCGCACCGATGCGTCTCGGCGGGCGCGCTCCGCAAGCCGGCCACGAGCCACTTCGCCCGGGCGCGCTCGGCCTCCTCCCGCAACGCCTCCCAGGCCGGGTTGCACGCTTCGAGCGCCGCCAGCGCCCGCCGCAGCTTCGACGCCGTGAGCGCCTGCTCCCGCGCCTGATAATCACTGAAATCCGGAAACTGTTCGCGGAGACGCTGAAAGTCGAGCATGAGCCGGCCGGGGTGAGCGGAAACGACGCTCCGAAAATACGGCCTTTCCGCTCCGGAAGCGAGCGCTTCCCTCCCGCCCGCGCGCCGTCAGCCGACCGGTTCGGGCCGCGCCCCGGCGTGGGCGATGTCCTGCGCATCCACGGCGGCGATGGCGGTCAGGTTCACGATGGCGCTCACCTCGCTCCCCCTCGCCAGCAGATGGATCGGCTTCGCCATCCCGATGATGATCGGGCCGATGGTGTGCGCCGTGCTGAGCTTGTTCAACAATTTCAGGCTGATGTTGCCCGCATCGAGGTTCGGGAAGATGAGCAGGTTCGGCCGTTTTTTCAGGTCGGCGAACGGGAAATGCTCCTCCAGGGCCTTCGCGTCGAGCGCCACGTTCGCCTGCACGGGTCCGTCCACGTGCAGATCGGGACGCATCGCCTTGATGCGCCGCACCGCCTCGGCCACCTTTTCCGTCTCCGGCGAGCGGACCGAACCGAAGTTCGAGAACGAGAGCAGCGCCAGGCGCGGCTCGATGTGCAGCCGCTCGACCTCGGCGGCGGCCATGAGCGCGATCTCGACGAGATCCTCCGCATCCGGGTCGATGTTCACGGCGCAATCGGCGAGGAAATACTGTTGGTTGTCGTGATGGAGCATGTACATCCCGGCGGCGATACGCCCGCCTTCGCGCGGGCCGATGATCCGGAGCGCGGGCCGGAGCACCTCGGGATAGTTCACCGAGACGCCCGCCACCAGGGCGTCGGCGTGCCCCTGATGGACCATCATCGTGCCGAAGTAGAAATAGTTGCGCATATCGAGCGCGGCGCGGCTCTGCGTGACGCCTTTGCGCTGCCGCAGGCGATAGTAGGCCTGCACGTATGCGTCGAAATGCGGCCACCGTTTCGGCTCGACGATCTCGATGCCCTTCAGGCTGTGATGATGCGCCTCGAACTGCGCCACGATGTCGGCTTTTTTGCCGAGGAGGATGGGCCGGGCGATGCCTTCGTGCGCCACCTCACTGGCGGCCCAGATGATCTTCGGGTCCGTCCCCTCCGGAAAGACGATCCGCCGGGGATCCCGCTTCGCGCGGATGAACGTCTTGCGCATCACCTCGCGCGACCAGTCGATCCGGTCCATGAGCTGCTCCCGATACGCGGCGAGCTCGACGGGGCGACGGGCCACGCCGGTGCGCATGGCGGCCTCGGCCACGGCGGCGGCTTCCCACACGAGCACGCGCGGGTCGAAAGGCTTCGGGATGATGTATTCGGGGCCGAAGACGAGGTCCTCGCCGTCATACGCCCGTTTGACCGACTCCGGCACGTCTTCCCGCGCCAGCCGCGCCAGCGCGTGCGCCGCCGCGAGCTTCATCTCCTCATTGATCGCCGAGGCCTCGACGTCGAGCGCGCCGCGGAAGATGAACGGGAAGCCGAGCACGTTGTTGACCTGGTTCGGGTAGTCGCTCCGCCCCGTCGCCACGATGCAGTCGGGGCGGGCGGCGCGCGCCGCTTCGTAGGTGATCTCCGGGTCGGGGTTGGCCATCGCGAAGATGATGGGCCGCTCGGCCATCGTCCTGACCATCTCGGGCGTGAGCACGCCCTTGACCGAGACGCCGCAGAAGACGTCGGCCCCGCGGACGGCGTCGGCGAGGGTGCGGGCTTCGGTCTCGCGGAAGAAGCGGTCCTTGTACGGGTTCCGGCCCTCGTCCCCGCGCCCTTTCCAGAGGATGCCCTTGCTGTCGGCCATGAGCACGTTTTCGGGACGCACGCCGAGGGCTACGTAAAAGTTGGCGCACGCGATGCCCGCCGCGCCCGCGCCGCTGAAGACCACCGTCACTTCGTCGATCTTCTTCCCCACCAGTTCGAGCGCGTTGATCAGCGCCGCGCCCGAGATGATGGCCGTGCCGTGCTGATCGTCGTGAAAGACGGGAATGTTCATCGTCTCCTTGAGGCGTTCCTCGATGTAGAAGCACTCGGGCGCTTTGATGTCTTCGAGGTTGACGCCGCCGAAGGTCGGCTCCATGAGCTGGACGGCTCGGATGAGTTCGTCCGGGTCCTCGGTGTCGAGTTCGATGTCGAACACGTCGATGTCGGCGAAGCGTTTGAAGAGCACGCCCTTGCCTTCCATGACGGGTTTGCCCGCCGACGCGCCGATGTTGCCGAGGCCGAGCACGGCGGTGCCGTTGCTCACGACGGCGACGAGGTTGCCTTTGGCCGTGTAGGTTCGCGCGAGCGAGGGGTCGCGCTTGATCTCCAGACAGGGCGCGGCCACGCCGGGCGTATAGGCCAGCGACAGATCGCGCTGCGTATAACACGGCTTCGTCGCCACGACCTCGATCTTGCCTCTGCGCCCGCGCGCGTGATAGTCGAGGGCGGCCCGCCGGAGGGCGTCGGATTGGCCGTTCGTGTTCATGACCCACCTCCTCACATTCGTCGAATGAAGCGCCTCGGGCGTTCCCGGGCGGAAGCTCCGAGGTTGCCTTCAAGGTGCGAAGGCGGGAGGTGCGGCGCTGACGTGCAAGCAGACGTCTTGGATGTAAGGGAAAGGCGGAAAAGACGTGTAAGGCTCCGCCCTACGTTTCGTCGGCGGCCTTCTGTGGGAGCAGCACCTCGCCGAAGGCCAGATCCTCGGCGGCGAGGACGAAGACCGTCGTCGGCAGGCCCGCGACGCGGCGCTGGAGCCGTTCATAGTACGCCTCGAAGTCGTCTCGCGGCTCGGCCATGCCGAGGAAGACGAGGTCGGCGTCGCGCGAGGAAGCATGGAGGATCTCATCGAAGGGCCGCCCCCCGGCGACGAGCACGTCCGGGAGGGCGCCCGTGCGCAGCTCGCTCATCACCCGTTCGAGGTTGCGATGCGCCACCACCGCCGCCTCCGCCGTCGGCGTAACCATCTTGATCCGCACCTCCGCGCCGCGCCAGTGAAGGCTCGTGCGGAGGAGGTAGGCGAGGATCATCATGAGGCTGCCGTTCTTTTTCATCCCGCCCCACCACACGTCGATGCGGCGGCGACGCCCGAAACTGCGCCGTTCGTCGTGTCGGATGATGAGGGTATTGCGGCGCGCCCCGTAAAAATGCGCGATCATGTCGCAAAAAGCCGCGCGATGCTCCGGGTTCTCGCTGTCGCCGAGGAGGATCGTGTTCGGCACGAGCGCGCCGAGGCCGTAGAGTTCGACGAGCCGTTCCGCGCCCACGAACGGGTTCGGCGCGGCAACCACGCGCACGAGGGCCTGCACCCCCTGTTTGAGCAGATACTCCCGGATCGTCGACTCCATCGCCGCCGCCCGCTCCGTGGTGATGCGCGCGCGCGGGAGGACGGTCGAGACGGTCAGAATGGCGCGGTTGTGCGAAAGCGAGGAGGCGAAGTCGATCAGATGCCACCGGCGGGTGGGCGCGCCGGAGAGCACGAGCAGATGGGGCCGCCAGTTTTTGGCGTCCGGCCGCGCGTCGAGGCGGAGGAGGCCGGCCCGCGTGAGGTTCATCCATATGCCCCGCCGCACGTCGCCCCAGGCGCTGTGCAACTCCTGCCGTTCGAGCCAGAGGAAGATCGCCGCCACGATGAGCGTCGCCGCCACGGTCGCCGCCGGATTGATGAGGAACATCACGCCCACACAGCCGAGCGCCCCGAGCAGCGACCATCCCCAGTGCACCTTGAGTTCGGGCCGGAAGGAGGGGTTGCCGAGGAAACGTTCGAGGCCTGCGGCCACGTTGAGCACGCCGTACGTGGTGAGGAAGAACATTGTGAGCACCGGCGCGATGAAGTTGAGGTCGCCCAGGAGGACGGCCGTGAGCGCCACGCCGAAGGTCACCGCCGTGCCGATGCGGGGCTCGTCTTCGGGGCCGCTGCCTTTGCCGAGGAAGCGGAACGCCGCCGGCAGGACGCCGTCACGGGCGAGCGCCTGAAGCACGCGGGGCGCTCCGAGGATGCTCCCGACGGCGCTCGAGAGGGTCGCACCCCAGACGCCCAGGAGGATGGCGTCGCCCCAGAAGGCCATCCGCCGCATGATGAGCGGGTCGGCGATGAGTTGCCCGGGCGTGGCCCAGCGATCGAGAAAGAAGGGGATGATCATGTAGACGAGGTACCCCGCCCCGATGGCCAGAAGCGTTCCGCGCGGGATCGACCGGCCGGGGTCGCGGAGGTCGCCGGAGAGGTTGACGCCCGCCATGATGCCCGTCACGGCCGGGAAGAAGACGGCAAAGACCCCCCAGAAACTCGACCGCGTGGAGAGGTCCGCTTCCGGCCCGCCCTCGACCGGCCCGCCGAGAAAGAGCGAGAGGAGCGACAGAGCGATGGCCGCCATGATGAAGTACTGCACGCGGATGGCCGCCTTCGCCGACTTGAGCGCGAGCAGCGCCACGCCGACGGTCGTCAGGATGCCGACGAACTTCAGGTCGAGCGAAGGGAAAACGTCGACGACGCTCTCGGCAAAGCCGATGGTATAGAGCGCCACCGAGAGGGCCTGAGCGAAGTACAGGGGGATGCCCACCGCGCCCCCCGCCTCGATGCCGAGCGAGCGGCTGATCATGTAATAAGCCCCCCCTACCCGCACGCGCTGCGCCGTGGCGATGGCCGAGATCGAAAGGCCCGTCAGAAAAGTGATCGCGGTCGAGAGCGTCACGATCAGGAGCGTGCCCCACAGACCGACGTTGCCGACGACCCATCCAAAACGGAGATACATGATCACGCCGAGGATCGTCAGGATCGAGGGCGTGAAGACCCCGTCGAACGTCCCGAGACCGCCGCCGGACACAGGGTTCGGAACGGAGGCGTTCCCGGCTTTCGTATGCGACATAGTCCTCCTTCGCGGACACGTGGGGGAAAAGATCGACCGGGAAACTACAAATCCCGCAGACAAGCTACCCGCCGACGCCGCACAATTCACGATCCCCTTCTTTTCCGCGTCGGGAAGCCCTGCCCGCGACCGCTTGTTTTTCTTCGGACAAGCCTTAGATTATGGGGTCATGAACCCCCGCCGCCCCTCCCTCACCCGCCCCACGGAGCCATGCGTCTTTCCTTTCCGATCCTCGCCTTCCTCACGGCGTGGAGCACGGTCGTTTATGCCCAGACCACGCCCACCGAGCGCGCCGCCGCCGCCGAGATCCTCCGGCAGATCGACGCCCTCGAAGCCCGCCTTGCCCCGACCGAACGCGCCCGCGCGATGGCCGCCACGGACGACCCCGAGCGCGACCGCATCCTCGCCCGCGTCGAGACGTTGTGGTCCGGCGGTCTCCGAGAGCTGAGCGACCACATCGGGCGGAACCCCGAGGTGGGCTGGCAGGAATACGAGACCGTCGATACGCTCAGCGCCGTGCTCGACGCGCTCGGCTTCGTCGTCGAGCGCGGGCAGGCGGGACTCGAGACGGCGTTCGTCGGGCGATGGGACAGCCCCGCCGGCACGGACGGCCCGACGCTCGGCATTATCGTCGAGTACGATGCCCTGCGCGGCACGGACGAACCGTTCCACGGATGCCAGCACAACGCCCAGAGCCCGGTCGGCTTCGCCGTGGCCGCGGCCCTCGCCGAGCACATGACCCGCACCGGAACGCCGGGCCGCATCCGCGTCTACGGCACGCCCGCCGAAGAGGTGGGACCGCCCGCGAAGACGATCCTGTGGCAGGCCGGCGTCTTCGACGAGGCCGACGTGCTCCTCCGAAGCCACGGCACGGACGAGACCAGCCGGGGACGGGCCGGCTTCGGCGTGTGCTGTCTGAACATCAACGAGGTCCGCTATACCTTCAAGGGACGGCCCGCGCACCAGAGGAGTTCGTGGAACGGGCGCAACGCGCTCGCGGCGGCGGTGCAGTTCTATACCTCCGTCGATCACCTCCGCCCCGCCTTCCGGCCCGAGGCTTCCATTCAGGGCGTCATCCCCGAGGGCGGCGTCGCCCCGAACGTGGTGCCGGACCGCGCCGTGGTCGATTATTACATCCGGTATCCCGACGAGGTCTACCTCGCGCACATGCAGCGGATGATCGACAACGCCGCCCGCGCCGCCGCGCTCGCCACCGGCACCGAAGTCGAGATCGACCGGTACGGCGAGTACCGGGACGGCATCAGCGTGGGCACGCTCGAAGAGCTCTCGTTCGCCTTCGCCGAGCGGCTCGGCGCGCCGAGGCTCGTCGCGGAACCGCAGCGTCCCGCCGGATACGAGGAGACCGGCTTCGTCACGCGCGACATCCCCGGCCTCGGCGTGAGCGTCTTCAGCTCCCCCGCCCCCGCGCATTCGTATGAGCGGTGGAAAGATTCCCTCACCCCCGTCGGCCACACCGGCTTCCTCCTCGACGCGAAGATCATGGCCGCCGTGCTGTACCATTTCCTGATCGACGAAGACTTTCGCGCGACGGTCAAGGAAGAGCACCGCATCCTCTCCGGACTCTTCGACCAGTATCTCGAACGCCTCCACGAAGCCTATGCCGGGGAGATCGAAGAACCCGTCGATGCCCCCTCGGGCGGTAAATGAAAGCATCCGAGCGAAGCGCTCTTATTGACGTGAAACCCATTCTTCCATCCGTTCTCGCCGCCTCGTTCGCGCTTTTCGTCTTCGGGTGCGCGAAGCCGTCCGAGCCGCCGCGCGGGGCCGAGCCGGTCGCTCGCACCGCCGCCGCGCTCCCTCCCGCGAATGCCGATGCGGCGTACGTGGGCGACGAAGCGTGCGCGTCGTGCCACGCGGACATCGCCGAGACGTACCGGCAGACGAACATGGCGCGCGCGATCTCGAAGTTCGACCCGGCGACCGCGCCCGAGCGCTTCGACGACGCCGTCGTGCACAACGCGCGCACGAACCTCTCGTACGAGGTCTTCGTCCGGAACGACACGCTCTTTCAGCGCGAGTTCCGCACCGACGCCGGGGGCAACGTGATCCACGAGCGCATCCACCACGCCGACTTCGTGATCGGCTCGGGGAACGCCACGCGGTCGTATCTCATGCAGGTCAACGGGTACCTCACCGAGATGCCGGTGACGTGGTACGTGCATCGCGGGGCGTGGGACATGAGCCCCGGCTATGAGGAGGCGAACGACCGCTTCGAACGACAGATCAACCTCGCGTGCGTCACGTGCCACGACGGGCCGGTGCGCCATACGCCGTTCACGCAGAACCACTATACCGACGTGCCGCTCGGCATCACGTGCGAGCGGTGCCACGGCCCGGCGAGCGCGCACGTGGCGAAGTGGCGGGCGGCTCCGGACGAAGCCGACCCGGACGAAGCCGACCCGGACGAAGCCGACCCGACCATCGTCAACCCCGCGCGGCTGGATCGCGGCCGCCGGCTCTCCGTGTGCCAGCAATGCCACCTCGCGGGCGTGCTCGTCTTCAAGCCGGGC
>JALSSK010000278.1 GCA_026984335.1 Rhodothermales bacterium | reverse complement strand
GCGCGCCTTCGGGGTTGGTGATGACGATGGGTTCGCCGCCTTCCATGACGGCTACGACGGAGTTCGTCGTGCCCAGGTCAATGCCGATAATCTTGCTCATGATTCATCTATGGTTTTAAATATTTGACAGAGAGGGGAGGTGGAAGGATGCGGGCCGGAAAGCCCGGCCCGCGCCTGCCGGGAAGCCGCATCAGGCCTCCACGGTCGGTTCTTCCACGACCTCGTGAATGTGGAACGTGAGCCCGCTCTTGTCGCCGGAAAGATCGATGCTGACGGTGTCGCCGTCGTGGATCTTGCCTGCGAGGATCCGTTCGGCCAGCCGGTTCGTGATCTCGCGCTGGAGCACCCGCTTGAGCGGACGCGCGCCGAAGACGGGGTCGAAGCCGCGCTCGGCGAGCCAGTCTTTCGCCGCGTCGGTGAGTTCGAGCGTGACGTGGTGGCTCTTCTCGGCGAGGGCGCGGATCCGGTTGAACTGGATCTCGACGATCTTGCGGATCTCCTCGCGTCCGAGCGGGCGGAACACCACGATGTCATCGATGCGGTTGAGGAACTCGGGACGCAGCCGCTGCTTGAGCATCTGCAGGAGCTCCTCTTTCATATGCTCCTCGTCGATCGGCGTAATCTTGCCTTTGAGGGCATCCATGCGTTGCTGGATGATCTCCGAGCCGAGGTTGCTCGTCATGATGATGATGGTGTTCGAAAAATCGACCGTGCGGCCCTTGTTGTCGGTGAGCCGTCCGTCGTCGAGCACCTGCAGCAGGACGTTGAAGACCTCCGGGTGCGCCTTCTCGATCTCGTCGAGGAGGACGACGGAGTAAGGGCGGCGGCGCACCTGCTCGGTGAGCTGCCCGCCTTCCTCGTAGCCGACGTAGCCCGGAGGCGCGCCGACGAGGCGGCTGACGGTATGCCGCTCCTGATATTCGCTCATGTCGATGCGCACCATCGCGTGCTCGTCGTTGAAGAGGAAGTCGGCGAGCGCCTTGGCGAGCTCGGTCTTCCCGACGCCGGTGGAGCCGAGGAAGATGAATGAGCCGATGGGCCGGTTGGGCTCCTGGAGCCCCGCGCGCCCGCGTCGCACGGCGTTGGCAACCGCTTCGATGGCTTCCGGCTGCCCGACGACGCGCTTCTCGAGTTCCTCTTCGAGGTGGAGGAGCTTCTCACGCTCGCTCTCGAGCATTCGGGAGACGGGAATGCCGGTCCACCGCGAGACGATGGCGGCGATGTCTTCCTCGGTCACCTCTTCCTTGAGGAGCGCGCCTTCCCGCTGGATCTCAGCGAGCCGCTGCTGGGCCTGCTTGATCTCCTCTTCGAGCTTCGGAATGCGGCCGTACCGGATCTCGGCGACCTTGCCGTAGTCGCCCTGGCGTTCGAGGTTCTCCGCCTCGATGCGCGCCTGGTCGATGGCTTCCTTGGCCGCGCGGATCTTCTGGATCAGCTCTTTCTCCTGTTGCCAGCGCGCGCGCAGCTCGGTGCGGCGCTCTTCCAGGTTGGCCAGTTGCTCGTTGATCTGGGCGAGCTTCGCCTGATCCTTGTCGCGCTTGACGGCCTCGCGCTCGATCTCGAGCTGGCGGATCTGCCGCTCGAGGTTGTCGAGCTCTTCGGGCATCGAATCGATCTGGATGCGGAGCCGGGCGGCTGCCTCGTCGATAAGGTCGATGGCCTTGTCCGGCAGGAAGCGGTTCGTGATGTACCGGTGGCTCAGTTCCGCCGCCGCCACGATGGCGCCGTCGGTGATGTGCACGCCGTGGTGCACCTCGTATTTCTCCTTGATGCCGCGCAGGATCGAGATCGTATCCTCGACGCTGGGCTCTTCGACGAGCACCATCTGGAAGCGGCGTTCGAGCGCCTTGTCCTTTTCGAAGTACTTGCGGTACTCGTCGAGGGTCGTCGCGCCGATGGCGCGGAGCTCGCCGCGGGCGAGGGCGGGCTTGAGGATGTTGGCGGCGTCCATCGCGCCCTCGGCCGCGCCCGCGCCGACGAGCGTGTGGATCTCGTCGATGAAGAGGATGATCTGCCCTTGGGCTTCGGTGATCTCCTTGACGACGGCCTTGAGGCGGTCCTCGAACTCACCCCGGTACTTGGCCCCGGCGATGAGCGAGCCCATGTCGAGCGCGTGGATGCGCTTGTCCTTGAGGCCTTCGGGCACGTCGCCCTGCACGATGCGGATGGCGATGCCCTCGGCGATGGCGGTCTTGCCCACGCCCGGCTCGCCCACGAGCACCGGGTTGTTCTTCGTCCGGCGCGAGAGGATCTGCAGCACGCGGCGGATCTCTTCGTCGCGCCCGATGACGGGGTCGATCTTGCCCTTGGCGGCCAGCTCGTTCAGGTTGCGCGTGTAGCGTTCGAGCGCCTGATACCGGTCCTCGGCGTGCGGGTCGGTCACGCGCTGCGTGCCGCGCACGTCCTTGAGGACGCCGAGGATGGCCTCCTTCGTCACGCGCTGATCCCGCAACGCCTCCCCGACGGGATCCTTCGACTCGGCCAGCGCAATGAGCAGGTGCTCGCTGGAGACGTACTCGTCCTTGAGCAACTCCGCCTCGGCCAGCGCCCGGTCGAAGACCTTCTTCAGATCCTCGCCGACGTACTGCCCCGACACGCTGGCGCCGGTGACGACGGGCAGCTTCTCGAGCGCCTCATCGGTTTTGGCGGAGATATAGTCGATGTTGGCATTGAGCTTCTGGAGCACCGTGCGAACGACGCCGCCGGGTTCCTCCAGAAACGCTTTCATCAGGTGCGGCGGTTCGATGCCCTGGTGGTTGCGGGAGGCGGCGATCTCCATCGCCTTCTGAACGGCCTCCTGCGCTTTTATCGTAAACTTTTGAAGATTCATAGTCCCTACCTCCGTTATGAATGATGATATAGTCCATGCTTCGTCGCCCACGCCTTTAACTCTTCGCGGGCTTCCTCCGAGAGAAGATCCGGCACCGTCACCTCGATGGTCACGAGCAGGTCGCCGGCTCCCTTAGGGGTCTTGACGCCTTGCCCGCGCAGCCGCAGGGTGTGTCCCGGCTGGGTGCCGGGCGGAATCCTGACCTTGATGGTCTTGCCGTAGGCGTTCGTGATCCGGCGCTCGGTCCCGAGCATGGCCTCGATGGCCGAGATGCGCTCCGTCACGATGAGGTCGTCGCCTTCCCGGCGGAACCGCGGGTGGGGCTCGACCTCGAAGACCACGTACAGGTCTCCGTTATGTCCGTCGGGGCCGGGTTCGCCTTTGCCCTTGAGGCGGATCTTGAACCCGGAGCGCACGCCCTCGGGGATCTTGAGGCGCACCGTTTCGCCGTTGGGCAGCGTGATCTCGCGCTGCCCGCCGCGGAGCGCATCCTCGAAGGAGAGGCGGAGGACGGACTCGATGTCCCGCCCGCCGCGCGCGCGGCGCCGCCCGCGCCGCTCCGAGAAGAACTGGCTGAAGAGGTCGCCGCCGCCGAACTCGCTGTCGTTGAAGATAAAGTCGGCGTTGGGTCCGGCGCCGGTAGTCTCGACGCGCACGTAGGTGCCGTCGGGCGTCCGATAGAAGCGGGCGCCGCCTTCACGGCCGGGGCCGGCAAAGCCTCCGAAGCCCTGCCCGGCAAACGGATCTTTGCGGAGCTGGTCGTATTCACGCCGTCGGGCTTCGTCGCTCAGCACCTCATAAGCTTCCTGGATCTCTTTGAAGCGTTCCTCGGCGTCCGGCTTACCCTGGTTGCGGTCCGGATGATACTGACGGGCCAGCTTGCGATACGCCTTCTTGATCTCGTCCGCCGACGCGTCTTCGGGCACACCCAGCACTTCGTAGTAATTTTTCTTAGCGGCTGCCTGCATCTATCGTTACCCCTCGCCGGGTCGTTTGAAGGTTGCTTGTGTGGAATATAAGGTCGTTAATTTGAAGGAAAATTGTTTCAGAAAACTAAATTGTTGTTTGGTTGTCCGGAAGGCATGGCACGGAAAAGCCCTGCGCCGACCGGAGCCGGGCAGGGCTTTCCGGTGCTTCGGTCAATGGCGGAGCCCTGTGAAGCCTGCCCGAAAAGGGCTTCAGGAGACCTTGATCTTCAAGGGCTTGCTCGCTTCGACCTTGGGCGCTTCGATCGTCAGCACACCGTTTTTGAACGTGGCCTTGATCTTGTCGGCTTGGACGTTCTGTCCGAGGTTGAATGAGCGGAAGAAGCGCCCGTACCACCGTTCGATGCGATGCACCTGATCCTTGGTCTCTTCGTGAACGTTCTTGCGTTCGCCGCTGACCTGGAGCACGCCGTTCTCGAAGGTGATCTGCACATCCTCCTTCGAGAGACCCGGCAGGTCCATGCGGATCAGGTACGCATCATCGCTCTCCGACAGGTCAACGACCGGCGTCCAGACGGACGGCATTTCGGTCTCACGATCCGTCATCAGGGTGCGTCCGAAGAAGTCCTCGAAAAGACGGTCCACTTCGCGTTGCAGTTGCGACAGACCGGTCGTCGGCATATAGCGCGTCAGGTTTGCCATAGCACGTACCTCCTATCGAACATTTGGTTAACGGATACCGTGTTGAAGAACGAGGGTCAGAAGCCGTTTTCGACTTCCGCACGGAGGTCCTTCAAGAGCAATGCCAAGAATTGCGATCAGCCATTTTGCCACCTCGAACGAAGGTTTCTGTCAGGCATTTTCCCCGATCCGGGCCGGGGCCGAGGAATGCCTGCCGTCGCGCTTGACGACTTTGCAGAGCGAGGTCTGACAGGGTGGAAGGGCTGTGACAAAGTGGCGTCTCTCCCCACGCGGCGCACCCGGCGCGGCTCATCCGGCGTGGGCGACGAGAGACGAGGCGCGCGGCGGCAAAAAGAACGGGAGCGCCGCCGGCTCGACGGCGAACTCGTGCGAGCGGCTGCGGAGCGGCTCGCCGTCGAGGTTGACCTGGATCATCTCGTCGGAGGTGACGCGCAGCCGGGGAAGTTGGCGGTAGACGATGGCGTCGGGCGGGAGGTCCGCGCGCAGGTGCAGGAGGTCGCGGAGGAGGCGCATGAGCTGGTTCGGAGGCGTCTCCGGCAGGACGAACACGTCCAGGAGGCCGTCGTCGATGCGGGCGCGCGGACAGACCTGGAAGCCGCCCCCGGCCTGGCGTCCGTTGCCCACGGCGAAGACGTAGGCGCGACCCGCCCACGTGAAGTCCGGGCCTTCGAGCCGGAGCGTATGGGCGCGAATGTTCTTGACCTGCGTCAGGCCGGTGATGAGATAGGCGGCCCGCCCGAGAAGGTGCTTCCAGTCGTGCGGGGTCTCGGTGGTCACTTCCGCGCCGAAGCCGCCGCTGGCGACGTTGATGAAGCGCCGGTTGCCGAGCCGCCCGACGTCGATGCGGGTGGGCTCGGCTTCGGCGGCGAGCATGAGGCCGTCGAGCGGGTCGCCCGCGCCGATGCCGCACGCTTTGGCGAAGTCGTTCGCCGTGCCGAGGGGGACCACGCCGACGGCGCATCGTTGCTCCAACGGCAGGCGACACACGCCGTCTACGACCTCGCTCAGCGTGCCGTCCCCGCCCACGGCCACCACGCCGTCGAGACCGTTGCGGGCGGCCTCTTCCGCAAAGAGCGCCGCGTCGCCGCTCTCCCACGTCACCCGCACCTCCACCCGGCGCCCGCGCGCGCGCACCTCCTCGATGGCCGGACGGAGCAGGGGGTGGCCCGCCACTTTACCGTTGATGACAACGCGGAACGAACGAGAGATCGACATGGGCATGGGCGATGAGGAGAAGGATCGGGCGGAAGATTGGAACCCCGAGTGAATTTAAGGTATCATGGGGCGAAAGACACACGGTGCTTTGGGGCGTCTCATCCCTCTGCGATAGGCGCGTGCCCTTCCAGGCATTTTTCGTGCGGCTTCGAGGCGGCTCGGCGTAGCGCCGGGCGATGAAAAACAGAATAGACCGGCATGTTTGCGCTCATCTCATTACTCGTCGTCATCTCGCTGTCGATGCTCGTCATCCGGGTGGGCACGCTGGCCCTGATGATGACCGGCATGTCGGAAGATGCGGCCCGCTTTCAATCGCTTTCTGCTTTCTCCGGCGCCGGGTTCACGACGGGCGAGGCCGAGATGGTCGTCAACGTTCCGGAGCGGCGTCGCATCATCAGCCACCTGATTGAGATCGGGAGCGCGGGCGTCATCACCGCCATCTCCTCGCTGATCCTGTCCTTCTCGTCGGCGGGCGACCTGGCCACGCAGCGCCTGTTGATCCTGGTGGCCGGCATTGTCATCCTGGCCTTCCTCTCACGAAGCCGGTGGTTTAATCGCATCCTGACGCCGACCATTCAGTGGGCTCTGCGGCGCACGACTTCGCTGGAGGTGCGGGACTATGCGGGGCTGCTCCGCCTGCACGACGACTACAGCGTGGCCGAGCTGGAGGTGAACGAAAACGACTGGCTGGCGAGCGCGCGCCTGGCGGACCTGAACCTCTCGGCCGAAGGCGTGCTCGTGCTGGGCATCCTCCGCCGGGACGGAAGCTATAACGGTGTGCCGGGACCCGACACCCGCCTGGAACCGGGCGACATCGTGATTGCATACGGGCAGACGCATCGCCTCCGCGAGCTCGCCTCGCGGCCCGCCACGGACGTGCGCGCGCACGAAGAGGCCATGGTGGAGCACGAGTTGAACGTGCAGCAATGCGAGGGCCGGTGACGCCGTTTCCGCCCGGCGCCGGCGCCGAAGAGGGCTCCCCGCTCGAATACGCGCAACGAAACAGGTGGACATGCAAACCAGACGCATCGAACTTCCGGAGGCCGCGAAGCGAGTGGAAGCGCAGTTGAAAGCGCTCGACGCGCTCGGACGCCTGATGCTGGCGGGGGAGTTTGACCTCTCGGCCCTCCTCAACGAGATCGTGCGTCTCACGGCGGCCCGGCTGCAGACGCCCTACAGCGCGCTCTGGCTCCTCGACGAAGCCACCGACCGGCTCGTGCTCCGCGCCGTGTACGGCCTGCCCCGGTCGTTCCTCCGAAACGGTCCCGTCTTTCCGAGCGACAGCGCCTTTCGCGCGGCCATGAATCGCGGGGGACACACGGTGCACGTCTACGACGTCCGGCAAGACGGCGACGTGGAGCATGGCGCGGAGGCCCTCACGGAAGGGCTCGGCTCCATGATGGCGGCCCCGCTCTTTCGGAAAGGCAAATTGCTCGGGAGCCTGGCCGTCTATACGGCGGAGCCGCGTCGGTTCACGCCGGAGGAGCATACCCTGCTGCGCATCGTGGCGAACCAGGCGGCGCTGGCTCTCGAACTGAACCGGCTCCACGAAGAGCACCTCCGCTATCGAGACCTCGAACGAGACCTGGCCGCCGCCGCCGAGGTCCAGGCGCGCATGCTCCCCGCTCGCGCGCCGAGACTGAAAGGCTTTCGCCTGGCGGGATGGTCGCACCCCTGGCGGTACGTGGGCGGCGACTTCT
The DNA here is from genome assembly GCA_026984335.1 of Rhodothermales bacterium. Lineage (GTDB taxonomy): Bacteria > Bacteroidota > Rhodothermia > Rhodothermales > ISCAR-4553 > JALSSK01. The sequence goes on along the minus strand of JALSSK010000278.1, from coordinate 4,710 downwards.
ACGACTACGTGCGCCTGCCCGAAAAAAGGCTGGGGCTGGTCATCGGCGACGTGTCCGGCAAAGGGGTGCAGGCGGCGCTGCTCATGGCCGCCGCCCGCGCCGCCCTCCGCAGCCAGATGGAATCGTGCGACGACCTCCCGACGGTCCTTCGACGCGTCAACCAGACCCTTTATCACGACACACGACCGGAGCAGTTCGTGACGCTCTTCGTCGGCGTCCTCGCGCCCGAAACGCGCACGCTGACGTACGTGAATGCGGGACACAACCCTCCGCTCCTCTTCCGCGCGCGTCGCGCCCGGCGGCTGATGCAGGGCGGCATCCCCGTAGGCCTCATGCCCGACCAGGACTATGCCCCCGGCACGGCTCATCTCCGCTCCGGCGACGTGCTCCTCCTGTATACCGACGGCTTTACCGACGTGCGTTGCGACCACGGTCGCGTCTTCGGCGAGGCGCGTTTGAAACGCGCCGCCCGCGAACTCCTCGACGAGTCCCCGCGCGCCTTCATCGAAAAGCTCGACGCCGCTTTCCTCCGAGCCGGGTGCGCCGGGGACGACCGCACCGCCGTCGTGCTCAAGGTGACGTGAGCGCCCGTTCGCACACGCGCGCCTCAAGGATGCCGATCCCCGAGATGAAACCCTGTACTTAGGTATAGCATAGTACGGGAGCATCGAACAGACAATCGAGAGGAACCATGAAGATCGGAGAAGTGGCCAAAAAGGCGGGCGTCAACGTGCAGACGGTGCGGTTCTATGAGCGCAAAGGCCTGATCGCAGTTCCGCCCCGGACGGCCTCGGGCTACCGGCAGTACACCGGGGAGACGGTGCGCCGGATCAGGTTCATCAAACACGCGCAGGAGATCGGCTTTACCCTCCGGGAGATCGACGAACTGCTCTCGCTTCGGGTGGACCCGCATACGACGTGCGGGGACATTCAGCGGCATGCGCTCGAAAAGGTGCGCGACATCGAACAGCGCCTCGCCAACCTCGCGCGTATGAAAAAGGCGCTCGTGACCCTGGCGCATCAGTGCGGCACGGACCGGGCGCTCAGCGATTGCCCCATCCTCGACGCGCTCGATGAGCACACCGCCGAAGCGTCAGGCTGATCGCGGCACGGACCGGAAGAAAAAAATCCGCGTCCGTGGAAACCTTGTACCATGGTATCGTGCATCTAACGGAAAAAAGCGCTTGACTCTATACTCAGGTATAGGGCTTATCTTGTCGGAAACAACCATTCACCGGATCATCATGAGCGAACCTGCAGAGAAACGATCGAAATGGGGCGTGCCGGCGGCTGTCGGCGCGGGCGTGCTGGCCTCGGCCTGTTGCACGGTCCCGCTGTTGCTGGTCACGCTTGGCGTCGGGGGGGCGTGGGTCTCGAGCTTCACGGCGCTGGAGCCGTTCCGCCCGTACTTCATCGCGGCGGCGCTGGGCATGCTGGCCTATGCCGGTTATCGGGAATACCGCAACGCGCGCGGACCGCAGTGCGATTGTGAGGTGACGCTGAACGACAAGGTGCGACGCGCAAGCCTCGTCGTCGGCGCGCTGGCTACGCTGGCGCTCATCGTTTCTCCGTGGCTCATCAAGGGCGCGAACGACGTGTCCGCCGCCGAGCTGTTCGCGCCGGAGGCCGGCGTCGAAGAGGTGGCGCTCGACGTCGAGGGGATGACGTGCGACGCGTGCGCGGTGACGCTGCACAAGGCGCTCACGCGGCTCGACGGGGTGGAGGCGGCGCAGGTGACGTACGAGCCTCCGCGCGCGGTGGTCCGCTACAGGCCGGCGGTCGTCTCCCTCGACGAGATCGTGCGGGCGACGGCGAACGTCGGCTATCCGGGCACGCCGGTGAAACCGAAAAGTCGGGCCGGGCTATGAGCCGCCTGACGGACAACAAACTCGTTTTCCGGGGCGGCCTCGGGGCGCTCGTCGCGGGGGTGTGCTGCTTCACACCACTGCTCGTGTGGGGGCCGGCGGCGCTCGGCCTCGCCGCCTTCGGCGCCTACCTCGACCGGGTGCTTCTGTCCCTGCTTTTCCTCTCCATAGCGATGGCGCTCGTGGGCTTGGATCAGGCGAAGAAGCGTCGCGGGAAGGCTGCCCGTGAGGTCTCGCCCGAGCATCCCGGCGCGTGAATCGCCGCCGGTCGGCATTCATCATGAAAAACATCGAGAGAACCATGAAACGATCAAAAACCTTTCACCTCATTGGCTTCGGAGCGCTCGCGCTGTTCCTCGCGGCCTTTCAGCCGCAGCCGCACGACAAGAAAGTCGGCTTTTATACCATTGAAAGCCCGTTTTGCAGCGGTTGCGTGAGCGGCATCCAATCCACCGTCGGGGAGATCGAAGGCGTCGAAGCGGTGAAGGTGGACGTGGAAAAGCACACGATCATCGTCACGTTCGACGCGGCGACGATCACGCCGGAGGCCCTCGCCGACGCCATCGTCGAAGCATCGACGTTCAAGGTTTCCCTCAAGGAAGTGAAGGACGCGGAGTCGGATGCGTCGGGGCGGTGAGCCCGGGCGGTTGTTCGTTCCGCTTTCCAATGAAAATGAATTACGTAGCGTCATGACGAAGACGATAGAACTCGGCATCGAGGGGATGACCTGCGGCATGTGCGCGCGTCATGCCGTGGATGCGCTGGAGGCCGTCGCCGGGGTGGCCTCGGCGGAGATCGGAGACTGGAAAGACGGCCGGGCGGTCGTCGCCGTGACGAACGGGACGGACCCGGACGCGCTGGTGTCGGCGGTGAAGGGGGCGGGCTATCGCGCGCGGGTGGTGGCGGAGACGCCCCGGCCCACGGCGCAGCCGCCCGGGGAGACGACGGGGTCCGCCTCGGAAGACGTCTGGGATCTGGCGATCGTCGGCGGCGGCTCGGCGGCCTTCGCGGCGGCGATCAAGACGAGCGAGCTCGGCGGGCGCGCCGTGATCATCAACGAAGGACTGCCCATCGGAGGGACGTGCGTCAACGTGGGGTGCGTGCCCTCGAAGGCGATGATCCGCGCCGCCGAGGCGCATCACCGGGCCGCGCATCATCCGTTCGAAGGCATCACGTCGAAGAGCGCCGTCACGGACTTCGCGGCGATCACGCGGCAGACGCAGGCGCTCGTCCGCGACCTCCGCCGGCACAAGTACGTCGATGTGGTGAAGGACGACCCGAACGTCGCGATCGTCGAAGGGCGGGCGTCGCTCGCCGGGCCGCACGAGGTGGCGGTGAACGGGCAGCTCATCCGCGCGAAAAACATCCTCGTCGCCACCGGCGCGCGCACGTTCGTGCCCGACGCGCCGGGGCTGAAGGAGACGGGCTTCCTCACGAATGAGGAGCTCTATCGCCTCGAAACGCTGCCCGAGCGTCTGATCGTGCTCGGCGGGCGGTACATTGCCCTCGAAAACGCGCAACTCTTTGCCCGCCTCGGCTCCCGCGTGACGCTGCTTCAGCGCTCGCCGCGCATCCTGCCCACCGAGATGCCGGACGTGACCGACGCGCTCACGGGTTACCTCCGCGCCGAGGGCGTCGCCGTCGAAACGGGCGTGACGGTGCAGTCCGTCCGGCGCGAGGACGGCGAGGTCGTCGTGACGGCGCGCATCGGCGCGGAGACGCGCGAGCTTCGCGGGACGCACCTCTTCCTCGCCACGGGGCGGCAGGGCAACACCGAGGGCCTGGGCCTCGAAGCGCTCGGCATCGAGACCGACGCGCGCGGTTACCTCCGCGTGGACGACTCGCTTCGCACCGCCGTGCCGCACATCTTCGGGGCGGGCGACGTGATCGGCGACCACCAATTCGTCTATACGGCGGCGTACGAGGGCAAGCTCGCCGCCGAGAACGCGTGGACCGGCTTCCACCTCCGGCGCGACTACTCGGCGCTGCCGTGGGTGGTCTTCACCGACCCGCAGGTGGCCGGCGTCGGGATGGACGAGCGGCAGGCCGAGGCGGCGGGCATCGACTACGAGGTGTCGAAGCTCTCGCTCGAAGACGTGCCGCGCGCCCTCGCCGCCCGCGACACGCGCGGCTTCATCAAGCTCCTCCGCGACCGCGCCACGGACCGGCTCATCGGCGCGCGCATCCTCGCATCCGAAGGCTCCGAACTGCTCATGGAGATCACCCTTGCCATCAAATACGGCATCACCGTCGCCGACATCGTGGACACCTTCCATCCGTATCTCACCCTCTCGGAAGGCGTCAAGCTCGCGGCCATCACCTTCGGCAAAGACGTCAAAAAGCTGAGCTGCTGCGCGGTATGAGCGGGAACGAAGCGATATCGCCGACGATGAAGGAGACGCTGGTTCGGGCGGTGGGGATCGTGTTTGCGGAGCGGGGCTATCGGGTGCTCGGCGGGGTGAGCTTCGCGTTTTTTCTGCTGGTCTACCTGCTCGTGCTTCCGGCCTCGTACACCGGCGCGCGCATCGGTCTGATCTCGCTGACCTATCTGACGCCCCGGCTGGCGGCTTTCGCGCTCGCGTTCGCCGCGCTCCTGGGCCTCGTCGTGCCCATGACGGTGTTCGTGATGCGCGAGGGGCGGAAAGCCCGCAAGGCGACGACGGCGGGGAGCCTGGCCGTCAGCCTGCTGACGCCGCTGCTGTGCTGCTCGCCCCTCCTGCCGGCGGTGATGAGCGTGGCGGCGGCGGCGCTCCCGTTCGTCACCACGAGCGCCGGGCTAGGCGTGCAAAAGTTCATCGTCACGTACGAGACCGAACTCTACCTCGGGGCGGCGCTTCTTCTGGCG
>JALSSK010000277.1 GCA_026984335.1 Rhodothermales bacterium | reverse complement strand
GGGCCAGAAGACGCCGAAGCGGAGTCGTCGTTCCGGGAGCGGATAGTCAGGCACGATGAGGTTGCCGACGAGAAGCCGGGTGCCGCTGAGGATGTTCTCATAGGCGAGGAAGAGCGTCGCCGAGCGGACGCCGCCTTCGAGGTAGAGATCGAGCGTTCCGGAGGCGTTGACGGTTCGGGCGTCGGCTTCGGGCAGGACGAGCAGGCCGGTCTGCGGGTGCAGCGTGCGGCTGCGCATCCGTCCCCAGTACCGCCCTCGCAGGTAGACGTTGAGGTCGAGGTCGCCCTGGAAGAGCGGGAAGCGGGCGCCGAGGCGGGCCTGTCCGAAAAGCTCCGGGAGCGCGGCGGCGGCGCGTTCACCGTCCGCCGAGACCGGCGTGCGGAAGTGCGTGAGGGTCGGCTGCGCGATGAGGTAGAGGCCGCGCGCGGCGTCGCGCCGGAAGCCGACGTCTCCCGCGACGCCCGCCCGTCGCCACGTCTCCGCCCCCACGCGCGCGGCCACCGTGTCCCCCGCCGTCACGAACAGGTCGAGCGGGTCCCGGAGTTCGTGGACGAAGCCGAAGGCCGTCAGGTCGAACGGGCCGAGGCGGACGGTGAAGCCGGCGCGCCCCATCGTGAGGCGACCGTCCGGACGCTCGGAGACGGGCGCGACGCTTCCGCCGAAGCCGTACCGGGCAATCCACGAGACCGGCTGCCCGGCGTGCGTCCCCTCGGCGAAAAGGCTCGACGTGCCGAAACGCCACGTCAGACGGGCGAAGCCGGTCGGGAAGGAGACGCCGTCGCCCCGGTGGTAGCCGCCTTCTAGGATCGCTTCGAACGCGCCGAGGGCGAACGTGTCGCGCGCGGCGAGGTGCAGTTGCCGCCGGGAGAGGCCGAGCGAGTCCGGCAGCGCCGCGCCCGTCCGGACGACGTCCCGCCAACCCTCGGCGCTCAGGCGCATCCGATGCCCGCCGAGCCGAAGATCCTGCGCGAAGCGGAAGCCCAGCCGCCTCATGCGGGCCGTGAGCGTGTCCGACGGGTTCCGGTACTGCAGGCGCTCGTTCGTCCAGAGCCCCGACAGCGTCAGCGCCTCCAGCCCCGGCGCGAGACGCGCGCGGAACGTGGCGGAGAAGTCGTTCCGGAACGTCTCGCGGAGGGCGTCCGGGTTCTCGACCTGCGCCCCGAGCCGCTGAAAGATCGACTCGTACGGCGCGCCGGGGGCCGGGAGCACACCGCCGTGCGCCCCCACCCGCCGCCGGTTGAAGACGTCCTTCACCTCGAGGGCCCATCCCGGACGTTCGTACCGGATCCGTCCGAGCACGAGGCGCGCCCGTCGCAGTCGGCTGCCCGGATACTCCCCTTTCGCCGCATGCCCGCCGTAGCCGAAGAGCACGTTCAGCCGTCCGGGCCGGCCGAACCACACCGGCCGTCTCCGCTGCGCGTGCATCACGGTCACGCTCTGAAGGCCCGTATTGCTCGTCCAATACCGCATCTCGGTGAGCGGCTGCGGCGTGTCGTAGTCGCGCACCCGCCCGTGAACCGCCACCGGGGCGTCGTCGCGGGCCGCCTGTGTGCGGAGCGGTTCCAGAAAGGGGAAGGGGATCAGGTCGTACCGGGGCCGCCCCGTGATGAGGTCGTTCATCGGCAACCCGTCCACGAACAGCCCCACGTGGTTCGGGTTCAGCCCGTACGGACTCCACCCGTCCGGCCAGCCCGGCGTTCCGAAGTCATAGACGAACGAGCCCGGCGCGCGCCCGAGCATGCCCGGCGGGTCCAGCGCGATCCCGCGCGCCGGCGGCGTCGCACCCACGGCGTCCCCCGGCTCGGGCGGCGGAAAGCCCACCGGCGCCTGCGTCGTGTCCGAGGGAACGGCCGGAAGCGTGTCCGAGGGAACGGCCAGAAGCGTGTCGGGAGGGGCGGCGCGCGTCGAGTCCGTCACCTGCCCGAACGACGGCGCGACGGGACCGCACGAGAGGAGGCCCAGGAGCACCAACGCCCGAAGATGCCCGATCCGCCGTGTGCCGTGTGAGGCCTGCAATCGTATGCCCTCCCGTCGCGTCCCGCCCTGACGAAATTATTCCGGAAACAGCCCGAAGAGCCGGCTCTCGATGCGCCCGATGATCTCCATGCGATCCTCATCCCGGTTCACGAAGTCCAGTTCGTCCACGTCGATGATCATCTTCGGCCCGGATTCGTACCGGTCGATCCAGTTCTCATAATGCGCGTTGAGCCGCTCGAGGTACTCGATGCGGATGCTCGACTCATACTCCCGCCCGCGCGCCTGAATGTGCCGCACGAGCGTCGGCACGGAAGCCCGGAGATACACGAGCAGGTCCGGCGGGCGGAGGTACGAGGTCATGATCTTGAAAAGCTCGGTATAATTCTCGAAGTCGCGCCCGGTCATCAGGCCCATCTCATAGAGGTTTCGGGCGAAGATCTCGGCGTCCTCATAGATCGACCGGTCCTGCACGATGGAGTGCGGCGCGGACTCGATCATGCGCTGATGATTGAAGCGACTCGATAGAAAGAACACCTGAAGGTTGAACGACCATCTTCGCATATCTTCATAAAAATCAGACAGGTACGGATTATCGTCCACCCGCTCGAAATAGGCTTCCCACTTGAAATAGTCGCTCAGGACCTTCGTG
>JALSSK010000276.1 GCA_026984335.1 Rhodothermales bacterium | reverse complement strand
ATGAAGAAGGCCTGGCGCGATGGCATGCGACCGGAGGCGTCCGGCCCGTGGCCGTGAGCGACGCGGTCTCCGAAACCGCCACGCCGGCCCGGCCCGCCGTCTTCGCCACCGACGCCGCCACCTTCGTGGCGAACCCGCACCTCCACGAAGAAGTCTTCGGCCCCGCCACGATGGTCGTCCGGTGCGACGACGACGCGGCGCTCGAACGCGCCGCCCGCGCCCTCCCCGGCGTCCTCACCGCCACGCTCCACGGCGACGACGACGACCTCCGCCGCCACGCCGGGCTCGTGCGCCTCCTCGAAAACAAGGCCGGACGCCTCATCTTCAACGGCTTCCCGACCGGCGTGGAGGTGTGCCCGTCGATGAACCACGGCGGACCGTACCCCGCCGCCACCGACGTCCGCTCCACCTCCGTGGGCACGGCGGCCATCTTCCGCTTCGCCCGGCCCGTGTGTTTTCAGAATTTCCCGCCGTCCGCGCTCCCGCCCGAACTTCGCGACGAAAACCCGCGCGGCATCCGGCGGCTCGTGGACAATACCTTCACCCGAGCCCCGTTGACCTGAACCCGGTTCCGCTCCACAATACGCACTACGAAATCCCCATCCCCATGCCGCGAAAGACCTTCTTTTGCATCGACGCGCACACGTGTGGAAACCCGGTGCGGGTGGTCGCGGGCGGGGGGCCGCCGCTCGAAGGCGACTCGATGCGCGAGCGACGCCTCCACTTCCTCGCCGAATACGACTGGATCCGCACGGGGTTGATGTTCGAGCCGCGCGGGCACGACCTGATGTCCGGCGCCATCCTCTATCCCCCCACCCGCGACGACTGCGACGCGGCGATCCTCTTCATCGAGACGAGCGGCTGCCTGCCCATGTGCGGGCACGGGACCATCGGCACGGTGACGGTGATGATCGAGCACGGCCTCGTGACGCCGCGTGAGCCGGGCGTCGTCCGCCTCGAAACGCCCGCGGGCCGCGTCGACGCGCATGTTCACCTCGAGAACGGGCGCGTCCGCTCCGTGCGCATCGTCAACGTGCCGTCGTTCCTCGCGGCGGAAGGGCTGACGGTCGAATGTCCGGACCTCGGCCCGCTCACCGTGGACGTGGCCTATGGCGGTAATTTTTACGCCATCGTCGACGCGCAGGAGCACTTCCGCGACCTGGCCGACCACACGGCCGCCGACCTCATCCGGTGGAGCCCAACGCTCCGCCGCCGCCTCAACGAGCAATACACGTTCGTCCACCCCGAGGACCCGGCGATCCGCGGCCTCAGCCACATCCTGTGGACGGGCGCGCCCACGCACGCCGAGGCGCACGCCCGGAACGCCGTCTTTTACGGCGACAAGGCCATCGACCGCTCGCCGTGCGGCACCGGCACCTCGGCGCGCATGGCGCAATGGGCGGCGAAAGGCCGGCTCGACGCCGGAGACACGTTCGTCCACGAGAGCATCATCGGCAGCCTCTTTCGCGGGCGCGTGGAGGGGCGGACGAGAGTCGGCGACCGGGCGGCCGTCATCCCGAGCGTCGAAGGCTGGGCAAAGGTGACGGGCTTCAATACGATTTTCATCGACGACGACGACCCGTACGCGCGCGGCTTTCAGGTCGTCTGACAGGCCGGGCGATGCGATCCCGGACGGCCCGCGTTCGGGGTTCGAAGGCCTGCTGTTTGAAAAAAGGGTCCTTTCCCGATACGGAACACGCGACGGCCGCTCCGATGGGGAACGGCGCGGATCGAACGGACCGGGACAACCCGGTAGGAGCATGCGCATGGCGGACAAGGCGGACGTGCTGGTCATCGGCGGCGGCGTGGTGGGGCTGTGCGCGGCGTATTTCCTCCGGCGGGCGGGGCGGGACGTGACGGTGCTCACCCGCGACCCGGTGGGCGCGGGCGCGTCGGCGGGCAACGCGGGGATGATCGTGCCGAGCCACGTCGTCCCGCTGGCGGCGCCCGGCGTCATCGCACAGGGGCTGCGGTGGCTGGCGCATCCGGAGAGCCCTTTTCACATCAAGCCCCGCGCCGACGCCGCGCTCGCGCGATGGCTCTTCACCTTCCGGCGACACTGCACCGAGGCGCACGTCGCCCGCGCCGCCCCCATCCTCCGCGACCTCAGCCTCGCCTCGGTCGCGCTTTTCGAGGAGATGCAAAACGACCTCGGCGATTTCGGTTTCGAGCAGACCGGCCTTTTGATGCTCTATCACACGGAGAAGGGGCGGAAGGAGAACCTGCGGGCCGCCGCCCTCGCCGAAGACGCCGGGCTCGCCGTCGAACGCCTCGACGCCGACGCGGTGCGCGCGCTCGAACCGGGGCTCCGGACACCCGTCGGAGGCGCGGTGCTTTACCGGCAGGACGGGCGCGTGGCCCCGGACCGCTTCCTCCACCGTCTCGCCGAAGCGCTCCGCGCGCGGGGCGTCGCCCTCCGGGAAGGCGTCGCCGTGACGGGCTTCGAGCGGCGCGGCGACCGTCTCACCGGCGCGCGCACGACGGCGGGCTTCGTCGAGGCGGAGAGCGTGGTGATTGCCGCCGGCGCGTGGTCGGGGCGGCTGGCGAAGGCGGCGGGCGTGCGCCTGCCCGTTCAGCCGGCGAAAGGGTACAGCCTCACGCTCCCCGCCCCGCACGGCGGCCCGCGCCTGCCGATGATCCTCACCGACGAGAAGACGACCGTCACGCCGATGCGGGGCCGGATCCGCTTCGCCGGGACGCTCGCCCTCGCCGGCTTCGACCCCTCCGTGGACGCCCGCCGCGCCGCGCCGATCCGGCGGCTGGCCCGCCGGTACGTCCCGGACGCTTCGGAGGACGACCTCGACCGCGCCGGCGTGTGGTCGGGCTTCCGCCCCTGTTCTCCCGACGGGCTGCCCCTGCTCGGGCGAAGCCCCCGCCACGCCAACCTGTTCTTCGCCACGGGCCACGGCATGATGGGCGTCACGCTCGCGCCCGTCACGGGGCAGCTCCTCGCCGAGCTCCTCGCCGGCAGCGTCCCTTCCCTCCCCCTCGCGCCGCTGGCCCCTGAACGGTTTGGCTGAATGGGCTTTCTGCCGGTAGCCGTCATGCGCGACCGGCGGTCGGGCCCTTCCCGCCCTCCTCATGCGCGCCTTCGAATCACCTTGCCCGGAACGGAGGCTATCCGTACTTTGTGTTCCCTTTCCGGAAGTTCGCCCACTCGTTCCTTTCGACCCCGAATGTCCATGTTCCTTCCCGCTACCCGACCGGCCCCGGCGGCCCTGCTCGTCGTTATTGCGGCGGCGCTCGCGCTCACCCCGCTCCGCGCTCACGCCCAGACGGACGACCTCCCGACGGTCACGCGGACGTATGCGCTCGAGCACGCGCGCATCGTGCAGGCGCCCGGGCGCGTCATCGAGCGCGGGACGGTCGTCCTTCGCAACGGCCTCATCACCGCCGTCGGCGCCGACGTCGCGATCCCCTTCGACGCCGAGCGCATCGCCGCCGACTCGATGGTCGTCTATGCCGGCTTCATCGACGGCCTCTCGCACGCGGGCATCCCCAAACCCAAAGAGGACCCGAACCGCAAGCGCCCCGACGACCCCGGCAACCCGCCCGACGACTACGCCGGCATCCAGCCCCAGCGCGACGCCCGCGCGATGCTCGAGCCCGGCGACAAGTCGGTCAAGGAGCTGCGAAAGGCGGGCTTCGGCGCGGCGCACACCGTCCCGCACGGGCGTATGCTTCCGGGCTCCGGCGCCGTCGTCCTCCTCTCCGGCGACGACCCCGGCGCGATGGTGCTCCGGGGCGACGCCTCCCTCTTCGCGCAGTTTGAAGCCGCGCCCGGCGTCTATCCGGCCACGCCGATGGGCATGATGGCGAAGATGCGCCGGCTCTATCGCGAGGCCGAGCGCCGCCGCATGATCGAGCGGATGTACGAGGAGAACCCGACGGGGCTCGAACGCCCGCCGCACGATGCCGTGCACGAGGCCTTCTTCCCCGTCCTCGAAGGCCGCAAGCCCGTCTTCTTCTTCGTCGAGAGCGCCCTCGAAGCCTACCGCGCCCTCCGCCTCCAAAAAGACCTCGGCTTCCCGCTCGCGCTCGGCGGGCTCGAACAGAGCTTCGACCTCATCGACGCGCTCAAAGACGCGCGCGCGCCGCTCTTCTTCACGCTCGGCCTGCCCAAAGCGCCGAAAAAGAAGGCGGAGGCGAAGAAAGACTCCGTCGAGGCCGAGATGGCGGCGCAGTACGATCCGTCGATCCGCACGGCCACGTACCGCGACCTGGAGGCCGAGCGCCGCAACCTCGAGGCGCGCCAACGCATGAGCCGCGAGAAATACCTCAAGAACGCGGCGATGCTCCACGAGGCCGGTCTCCGCTTCGGCTTCTCGACGATGGACGTCAAGCCCGCCGACGTCCACAAAAACCTGCGCCTGATGATCGAGCACGGGCTGCCCGAGGACGCCGCCCTGGCCGCGCTCACCACCGACGCCGCCGACCTCCTCGGCCTCTCGGCCATGCTCGGCTCCGTGGACGAGGGCAAGATCGCCAACCTGGTCGTCACGACGAAGCCGTATTTCGACAAGGACGCGAAGATCAAATACGTCTTCGTCGACGGGGTCAAGTACGAATACGAGGTCAAGGAGAAGAAGAAGGCGAAGGCCGGAGGCGAGGCGGCCAACCCCGTCGGCGTGTGGAGCTACGTCATCTCGACGCCGATGGGCGCCTTCGACGGCACGCTCACGCTCGAAGGCGCGCCGGACGACCTCCGGGGCACGCTCACGAGCAGCCGGAACCCCGGCGCGACGGAGCTCCGGAATCTGACCTTCGACGGCAACGAGCTCTCCTTCACCTTCGAGATCCCCGACGGCCCCGGCACGCTCACCTTCACCGTCGTCATCACGGGCGACGAGATGGAGGGCTCGGTCAACGTGCCGGGCATGGGCGAGGCCCCCGTCACCGGCACGCGCGAATCCGGCCCCGACCGGCTCTGACCCTTTCCGAACCTATCCCGCTTTTCCGCGCCTCCGGGCGGCCCTAACCGACGCCACACCATGAAAAAACAAGCTTTCCTCGCGCTCACGTTCGCGCTCGCCTTCACGCTCACGGCGGCGGCGCAACCGAAGGTGGGCGACGTGCTCATCAAGAACGGCGCCGTGCTCACCGTCACCCACGGCACGCTCGAAAACACCGACATCCTCGTCCGCGACGGCAAGATCGCCCGCATCGGGCAGGGACTGCGCGCGCCCGACGGCGTGGAGGTCGTCGACGCGACGGGGATGTACGTCATGCCCGGCATCATCGACGCCCATTCGCACATCGCGCTGAGCGCCGTCAACGAGGCGACGAACCCCGTCACCGCCGAGGTGACGATGGAGGACGTGACGAACCCGTACCACATCGGCATCTACCGCGCGCTCGCCGGCGGCGTGACCACCTCGCACACGATGCACGGCTCGGCCAACGTCATCGGCGGGCAGAACGAGACGATCAAGCACCGGTGGGGCTTCACGAACCCGGACGACCTCCGCTTCGAGGGCGCCCCGCGCACGATCAAGTTCGCCCTCGGCGAGAACCCGACGCGCGTCCACGGCAAGCGCGGCGCGAGCGGCGGGAAGGCCAAGGTGCCCGCCACGCGCATGGGCGTCGAGGCCGTGCTCCGCGAAGCCTTCGCCGATGGACAACGATACATGGAGGCCTGGGACCGGTACGAGGCCGAGAAGAAACGCAACTCCCGCGCCGTGCCGCCGCCGTACGACCTCCGCCTCGAAACCATCGCCGACATCCTCCGGGGCGACGTGCTCGTCCATTGCCACAGCTACCGCGCCGACGAGATCCTCATGCTCATGCGTGTGCTCAAGGACTTCGGCGTCGACAAGGTCACCTTCCAGCACGCGAACGAAGCCTTCAAGGTGGCCCCCGAGCTGGCCGCCTTCGGCGCATACGCCTCGGTCTTCTCCGACTGGTGGTCGTACAAGTTCGAGGTCTACTATTCGACCGCCTACAACGCCGCCATCCTCACCCGGAACGGCGTCGTCACGTCGGTCAACTCGGACTCGGGCGAGCTCGACCGGCATCTCTATCACGAGGCGGCCAAGAGCCAGCGCTACGGCGGCCTCACGGACGACGAGGCCCTCGCGCTCATCACCATCAACCCGGCGCTTCAACTCGGCATCGCCGACCGCGTGGGCTCCATCGAGGTGGGCAAGGACGCCGACCTCGCCGTCTTCGACGGGCACCCCCTCTCGGTCTATGCCGTGCCGCAGATGACCTTCGTCGACGGCGTGCGGTACTTCGACCGGCAACGCGACCCGGACGACGTGCGCCTCTTCGTCGACCCCGAAGCCTCCCTCGACGACGGCGCCATGATCTCCAACGACGAGCACCTCCACGAACTCGAAGCCGTCGGCGACTGGCTCTTTCACCTGAAGTGATTTCGCCGAGCCTTTCCCTTTCCGTCTTCCGCTCTCCGCAACCGACGACAGACCCATGAACCTCCTCCTCACCCTCGCCTTTGCCCTTCTTCTGATGCAACCGCAGTCACAGGACGGAGACGTGCCGAAGGGTTATCAGGGCACGTTCGCCATCACGAACGCGCGCATCGAGACCGTCACGAACGGCGTCATCGAGAACGGAACGCTCGTCATTCGCGGGGACCGCATCGAGGCCGTCGGCGCGGACGTGACGATCCCGCCGGGCGCCGAGGTGATCGACGCCGCCGGCATGACCGTCTATCCCGGCCTGATCGACTCCGGCACGCAACTCGGGCTGGCCGAGATCGGCGCGGTGCACGAGACGAACGACTTCCGCGAGGTGGGCGACCTCAACCCCGAGCTGGAGGCCCTCTCCGCCGTCAACCCCAACTCCGTGCTCATCCCCGTCACGCGCGTGAGCGGCGTCACGACGGTCGTCACCGAGCCCTCGGGCGGGCTCTTCCCCGGCGTGGCCGCGCTGATCAACCTCGTCGGCTATACGCCCGAACAGATGCACGCGGGCGGCGTGCGCATGATGACGCTCGAGTTCCCCGCCTCGGGCCGTCGCGGCTTCTTCGACCGGCGCTCGGACGAGGACCTCAAGAAAGCCGCCGAGAAGGCGCTCAAGAAGCTCAACGACGTCTGGGACCGCGCCGTGCTCTATGCCCGGATCGACTCCGCGTATCACGCCGCGCCGGACCCCGACCACAAGCCGGAATACATCCCGGAGATGCACGCGCTCCTGCCCGTGGTGCGCGGCGAGATGCCCCTCATGATCAAGGTCCAGCGCGAGAAGGACATCCGCGCCGCCCTCGACTGGGTGCAGGAGCGGGGCCTGACGAACGTGGTCTTCAGCGGCGTCGCCGAGGGCTGGCGCGTGGCGGACAAGATCGCCGAGGCGGGCATCCCGTGCCTCGTCGGGCCGGTGCTCTCGACGCCCACGCGCGCGTACGACCGGTACGACAAGGCGTACGCCAACGCCGGCCTGATGCGGCAGGCGGGCGTGACGGTGGCCCTCCGCTCGGGCGAGTCGGAGAACGTGCGCAACCTGCCCTTCAATGCCGGCTTCGCCGCCGCCTACGGCATGGGCCGCGAGGAAGCCCTCCGCGCCGTCACCATCGCCCCGGCCGAGATCTTCGGCATCGCCGACGACTACGGCTCGCTCGAACCGGGCAAGAAAGCCAACCTCTTCATCGCCGACGGCGACCCGTTCGAGACGGCGACGCACATCCGCCAGGTCTTCATCGACGGCTTCAAGATCCCCATGACGAACCGGCAGATCGAACTCTATCGGGAGTTTCTCCACCGCGACGAGGGCCGCCTGACGCCCGTCAAGGTGGTCCCGCCGAGCAACTGACCGGCGCGATCACGTCTCCTCGTCCACGTAGGCGACGTGGCGGAAGTAGCCCTGCTCTTCGAACGAAGCGCCGAGCGCGCCGATGCTGATGCCGAGTGCGGCGACGAAGGCGGCAAAGCTGAAGTACTGCGTCATCGTGACGTCGCCATGGAGGGAGGTGGCCCATTCTCCGATGAGGTCGGGGGTAAAGAGCGTCTGTCCGAGCGCCACGGTGGTGAGGAAGAGCAGGACGTACGTGGTGAACATCCCGAGCACCACGGCGAAGATGACGGAGAGCGCCGTGACCGCCTGCTGTTCGGTCAGCCGCCGGGCATGCCGGTGGAGGATCAGGTTTTGTTTGTGGATCAGATAATAGCTCGTCCCGGCGAGGGCCAGCGCCGAGAGCAGCGCCACGTGCGCCGCCGGCTGGCGCATGCCGAGGTCCCACGCCTCGGCCGAGATCATGAGGGCGATGAGCGTGGAGGCCGCCGCCGTGGTGAGCTTGCTGAACTGGAACGGGAAGCGCCACGGACGCACCTGAAGGACGGCGCTGAAGATCTCCTCCCGTCGATCGGTGAGGGCGTGCAGATAAAAGCGAAACGCTCCGCGCGGGACGCCGTGCTCCTCTTCGAGCCGGAGGTCCGCCGCCTCGGTGAGCGCCTCTTCGAGCACCTTCCGCGTCTCCTCCGAGAACCGGGTCATCCGGTCGAGGTCGCTCACGGCCCGGAAGTCGTACATGAAGTCCTCGGGGTGCTCGCTGTGGGGCGCGTCGTTGAGGTGGCCGAAGAGATGAAGCGCCAGCGCCCCGATACGTTGCGCGAGCAAGGCGATGCGCTCGTCCCGGGGCAGGTCGCCTTCGGTCATGTCGGGGTCGAGGCGCGCCGTCGAGAGCGCGGCGCAGTCGATGGACTGGGCGGGAGCGCCGAGCGCGTACGGCCGGAAATAGCTTTGAAGGTCCGCCGCCGCGACGACGAAGACGAAGTCCCACTGGTTCGCCTCGCGCTCGATCACCCCGGCGTCGAGCAGTTCCACCGGCTCGATGCGCCGCGCCTGTCCGAGTTCGGCGCGCCGCACGACCGGCATCCGCCACTCGAACGCCGGGAACGCCTCCTCCAGCCGCCGGAGCACGTCCGAACGCGCCAGCCGGATCGCCGCCCGGTCCACCTCGTCGAACGAACCCGCCAGCACCCAACCGACGACGAGGGAGGGAACGTGCGTTTCCGGCCGGGGCTGTTGCATATTCGTTGATCAGGCGTGATTGAATGGCGAAGGACTCGGTCGAAGATAAGGCATTCGCCCGACCGACGTGGTGCGCCTGCGGCGTCTACGGAAACGGCGCTATGCGTCGAGCCGTCGCCAGAGGCAGCCTTCGAGGGTAAGGCCCGGCCCGAAGGCCGTCGCGACGCCGGTCCGGAGGTTCGTCCCGTCGTCGAGTTGGTCGAGGAACCGCCTGAGCACGAAAAAGATGGTGGGCGAGCTCATGTTGCCGTGGAGCCGGAGCACTTCGAGGCTGTCGCGCACCGCCGCTTCGGGGAGGCCGAGCACGTCGCGCGCCTTCTCGACGATGGCCCGCCCGCCGGGATGAATCGCCCAGAAATCGACGTCGGCGGGAGTGAGGTCGTGCGGCGCGAGGAGGCCGTCGAGGAAGTCGGGCAGGCGGCGCGCGAGGACGGCGGGCACGCGGCTCGAGAGGCCCATGCGGAAGCCGGTGTCGCCCACGTCCCACGTCATGTGGTCCATGGAATCGTCGTCGAGGAGGCAGTGGTCGCCCGCGTAGGCGAGCCGTCCGTTCGCTTCGGCCTCGGGGCGCGCCGCGAGCACGGCCGCCGCGGCTCCGTCGGAGAAGAGGGCATTGACGACGGCGCTCTCGAGCGTCCGGCTCACCTGAAAATGAAGCGTGCACAGCTCGACGCACACGAGGAGCACCCGTGCGTCGGGGCGGGACCGGCAGAAGCCGTCGGCCACGCGGAGCGCGTTGAAGGCGGCATAACAGCCCATGAAGCCGATCACGGCGCGGCGGGTGTGGGGGGAGAGGCCGAGGCGTTTCACGAGCTCGATGTCGAGGCCCGGCGCGAAGAAGCCCGTGCAGCTCACGGCGATGACGTGGGTGACCTCCTCCGGCGCGAGGCCCGCCCGTTCGAGCGCCTCCCGCGCCACGCGCTCGGCCAGAGGCACGGCCGCCTCCCGGTACTTCCGGTTCCGCGCGCCCGTGGTCGGCTCGGGACGAAGCGACCAGTCCGGCGGGAAGAAGTCCCAGTCCTCCGGCTCCCGCACGTAGTCTTCGACGCACGAGAAGCGATAGTCGATGCCGGAGCGCTCGTAGATCTGCGGCAGCCGTCGCCGGAGCGCTTCGGGCTGGCTCTCGACGCGCTGCATGAACGCGGCCGCATAGGCCTGCGCACGCCGGAGCGGCGGATTGCCCGTGGCGATGGCTTCAAGCGTCATGACCATGGTGCGTTCGCGCGTTAGAGGGTTCAAACGTTGAACGTTATAACGTTGGTGTATCACAGAGCGTCGCATTTCAACGTTCAAACGTTCAAACGCCCCAACGTTCAAACGCCCAAACGACCAAACGCGCTACCGTTCGAGCGTTTTTGCCTCGTCCCACAGCCGATCCATGGCGGCGAGATCGGCGTCGGAAGGCGACTGTCCGGTCTCGTCGAGGCGGCGCTCGATGTGCCGGAAGCGGCGGACGAACTTGTCGTTGGTGCGGCGAAGGGCATTCTCCGGGTTGATGCCCGTCAGGCGCGCATAGTTCACGAGGGCAAAGAGCAGATCGCCGAACTCCTCCTCCCTCGCCGACGGCGAGGCGTCCCCGTCGGCGAGCCGGCGAAACTCGTGGATCTCCTCCTCCACCTTCTCCCACGCGCCGTCCCGTTCCGGGAAATCGAACCCGACGCCGGCGGCTTTTTCCTGAATGCGAAAGGCCCGGAGGAGCGACGGCAGATGCGCAGGCACCCCTTCGAGCACCGAGCGTCGCTGCTGTCCCTCGCCTTCGGTGCGTTTGATCTGTTCCCAGTTGCTCAGCACCTCGTCCACGCCCGCCACCTCCGTGTCGCCGAAGACGTGCGGGTGGCGTCGGATGAGCTTGGCCGCCTCGGTGTCGATGACCTCTTGCATCGTAAAGCGCCCGTCCTCCTCGGCCATCACGCTGTGAAAGACGACGTGGAGGAGCAGGTCGCCGAGTTCCTTTTTCAGCTCCTCCCAGTTCTCCTCGTCGATGGCCTCGACGGTTTCATAGGCCTCTTCGATGAGCAGGTGTTTGACGGACTCGTGGGTCTGTTCGCGGTCCCAGGGGCAGTCGCGCCGGAGTTGCCGCACGATGGCGACGAAGTCGGCGTAGGCTTCGCGGCCCCCGGGGGGTTCGTGGAACTGCGGGTCG
Source organism: Rhodothermales bacterium (assembly GCA_026984335.1). Taxonomy (GTDB): domain Bacteria; phylum Bacteroidota; class Rhodothermia; order Rhodothermales; family ISCAR-4553; genus JALSSK01. The sequence goes on along the minus strand of JALSSK010000276.1, from coordinate 1,007 downwards.
TAAATTTTTTCGTCGGGCATGAAGGGAGCGTCGAGGGGTATGTTTCGGTGCGGGGGGATCGGTTTCTGCGCGAGGCGTCGCGTCTCCCGTCAACCCCTCAGAAGAAATTTTGTTTTTTTCTTCCCGGGTTATGACACAGGGCTGACACCGCGCCTCGGTATCATGCCTCCGAACGTCAGGTTCAACGCGCCGACGCCGGGATTTCCCGGGCGGATTTTCCGGGCGGATTTCCCGGCGGGCGATCGTTTCTTGATTTTTTGAATCATTACATCTTCTGGTGGATTCGTGTGATGAAGTCAGGACTGGCCGGGCGGCTTTCTCCGAGGGGAGGGTCGGCCGGTGGACTCATGTAGAATCGCCAGGGGCTCATGTATCAACCAAAACACAGGAGGTGTAATTATGGCACGTGGCATCAACAAGGTCATCCTCATCGGCAACCTCGGTCAGGATCCCGAACTGCGCTACACGGGCAACGGCACGGCCGTTTGCAACATGCGTCTGGCGACGAGCGAGTCGTACAAGGACGCCAACGGCGAATGGGTCGAGAAGACGGAATGGCACACGGTGGTGGCCTGGAGCCGGCTCGCCGAGATCTGCAACGAATACCTCAAGAAGGGCTCGCAGGTCTACTTCGAGGGTTCGCTTCAGACGCGCTCGTGGGAGGACCGCGACGGCAACACACGGTACACCACCGAGGTCAAGGCCCGCGAGATGCTGATCCTCGGCAGCCGCGACGGCGGCGCGGGCGGCGGCTTCAACCAGGGCAGCCCGGGCGCGCGCCCGCAACAGCAGGCGAAGGCGAAGCCCCGGCAACCCGCCGGCGACGACTACACGTTCGCGCCCGACGACGACCTTCCGTTCTAGAACGTTCCTCCACATCGATCCCCAACGAGCGCCGTCTCCTGCCCGGAGGCGGCGCTTTTTTATGTAACGTCGCTTTTATGCGGCTCCTCCCGTCCGGGACCTTCGTGCCCCGCGCATGTATTCTCACTTTCTCCTTGATTTTT